>WQWL01000028.1 GCA_009785345.1 Oscillospiraceae bacterium | reverse complement strand
TGATATTACTTCCTGGCTTACGCTCCAGATTGCCGGGGTACTTTCTGCTGATGATGCTTCGGGTCTTTGACCCATTACTAGACGCGGTACCAAGAAGGATACATTTCTTGTCAAAACGTCAATATCGTTATGGTCTACAACACCATCGCGAAATACATCGGCCGCCGCCCAGTTTATTGGAGGACGTGGCATCAAGTTTGACACATTTCTTATCAATGCATCTATGTCATCGTGGTCGACTCTGCCATCATCATTTACATCGCCCCAGAGTGACCATACTGAACGTAGGTGAATCACACCGCCTCGTGCATATCTATCTAGCAACTCTTGGGTTATAACTTGGCTTGTGTCAAAACCTTCAGTGCCAACTACAGGTCTGCGTAACCCTGCAGCTACATTGCTAGCTGTACTGCGTCGCCCGGATACATTTAACGCTTCTTCTGTAAACCAACCCAAGAATGCAAAGCGTGCTTCTTTATCAAGTTCTTCCAAAGCTGATTCTACAATTGCTATGTCTAATGGTTGACCCACTTCAACGGGTATACGTATGTAGTCGTTTTCCGCTGATGCTGATACATAGAATTCGAATTTGGCGTAGAAGTAGTCGGGCACAACTTCAACAAGATTAAAATCATACCAACCAGCATCTATATATGCTAGCCTCGTACCTTGTGGAATATATACGGTTATTCGCGACCTATCAAGACCTGCAAATGTTGTATTATTTATCTCTTGCGGCAATACTCTTCCATTATGGATTGTCGTAAGATTTTCTGTACCGATAAAGGCGAAGTCGCCTATGGTTTCGACTGATGCTGGGATGGTGACTGTTTCAAGCTTTCTGTTGCCATGGAATGCATAAGGTAGTATCCGATTTTGTTGTGATACCACGGTAACATCCTGCTGTGTAGGACGCAACGCACCGTCCGGTCGCCGCCCTGCCTCAAACAATTCTCCATTAATCAGTGTCATTCGCCTAACGAGTTCTGAGCTACATACTCTACAAAAGCCATAGACCCACCCCTGCATTTTACAGGTACCATATGTAGATGGGAAAATATAACCCACCGGTGCATTTTCAGTTCGCCTTATAATTCCTTCATGCCCCAACCAGTGCCCCCACTTCAGCTCCGCATCTGTGTCTGTGGCACTAGCCATATTTGCATGTGCCATATTAGGTGCTCCGAATCCTTCCACATGCTCGTCTACCAGTTGACCAAAGTTATGTCCAATTTCGTGGACAACTATATAGTGATATGCCGGTCTGTCCCATCCTAGAAAATCAAAATCAGATATAAATCTACTTGAAACACCTACAGTATTTGTATTTTCATAATCTGCCCATGACCAATACGCTCTCCCACCAACTTCTCTTGAGTTACCAATAACCTGGGTCATGGCTGCATTTGAAGAAATGCCATTAGAAATGGCTAGCGCACGCGCTCTCCCTTGAGTTGTCATGTGCATATTCAAAGGCCTGCTAAAATATGTACCCAAGTAAGTGCCGGGATATGGACCAACCGGACTGCCTCCAAATCGTATTCCTGATTGTAACGATGGTGTTTCAACTGCGTAAATCTTGAATAGGTCACTGAACAAATAAAACGGATACAAATTCGTAATAGTTTCTGCAAACTCATGAGCACTACGCAAAAAAGTTCCGGCAACCGGGTTTTGAGGGTTTCCTATCTGTCCATATCCGTGACCAGCAGTAAAGCCATCTCCCAACAAAACAAGGACTATGCTTTCTTCACAAGACCTGCCTGCACCAACAATTGCATGCACCGCATACGGAACGTTACGCGACCTAGCACCATCTTCGGTCAAAAAATACTCATAAAATTCTAAAACCTCTTCTATTGGAGTTGGATATGTTATTGGACCGCCATCCGGTCTATATACTCTCTCATATCCACTCATTTCGCCATTTTGCAACATTGCGCGAATTTCATCCAAAGTATACCCACCTCTTTGATACTCATCTGACAAAATAGTTCTTTCTGGCACATCTTCTACCATATTTGTTTCAGTAGACATTGAGTATACTTCCGTCTCAGGCGTTGCAAACGCCATTCCGGGCATAAGTGTCAACATCATAAAAAGTGCCAAAAGTCCGCTCAAAATTCGTTTTTTTGTTGCTTTCATCATAAACTCTTATTCTCCTTCTTTTTCGTCAAATTGTTTGCTTCTTCCTCCAACTTTGCTATTGCTTAATTAATCATATCTTATTCACCTTCTCTCTGCTTGATTTGTCGCTTTTAATTAATATCCCTTATCATCACCATCGCACCGATTCCCACCAACATAATCAGCACAAATCGTCTAATATTCATAACATAATCACAATAGTATCATAAGCATATGCAATATGAACACTTAAATATCCGCACAATTTACAAATTGTTCACAAATTCATCTTTGTATTGCTCATTTCCGCAGTGTTTTCTTCAAAAGTAAGCACATTCCACGTACTTCGGTCCTGCACTGAGCGCGATATTAGGCAGAGGAATTCTTATCTGAATTATAATTTTTTATATCAATTTGTCGCAATGTAATGTATAATGAGTAGGTAGAGGACATCATAAAGTGACAGGAGTGTGGATGGTCAACATGGTTATAAACAATGAACTACCGTTATATCTATTTCATCAGGGTACGAACTATAGAGCATATGAGTTACTAGGATGCCATTTTGACTCCAAAACCGGAGTTGCGGTATTCAGGACATGGGCACCAAAGGCTAAAACTGTACACTTGGTTGGGGATTTCAACAACTGGGGTGAACTTGATATGAATATGACCCGCATCACCGATGGTGGTGTCTGGGAATTAACCCTTGATGGGGTTGAGCAATACCAACGATATAAGTATGCAATCACATCCGGACAGAACAAAACAGTCTTAAAATCAGACCCTTATGGATTCTGTGCCGAAACAGATGACAAGACTGCATCTATAGTATTTGACCTTAATGGATACGAGTGGCAAGATCAAAAGTGGCAAGAGAAAAACAGTAATCGTAATAACCTGAGTATTCCTTTGAACATATATGAGGTTCATTTGGGCTCATGGATGAGGAAGCCTGATGGACAAGCGTTTAATTACATTGAACTTGCAGGGCTACTCATTCCCTATGTAAAAGAAATGAACTATACACATATCGAGATTACGCCCGTCATGGAACATCCATTCGGTGGCTCGTGGGGCTATCAAGTCTGTGGATATTATGCGCCAACAACACGATATGGCAATCCTCATGAGTTCATGAAGTTTATTGATTTGTGTCATCAAGCAGATATTGGTGTCATCCTTGACTGGGTTCCTTCGCATTTCCCAAAAGACGAACATGGGCTTATCGAGTATGACGGCGGTCCGCTCTATGAATGTCATGGTGAGGATAGAATTGAAAACAAAGAGTGGGGTACCCGCTATTTTGACTATGGCAGAACAGAGGTTCAATCCTTTCTCGTTTCAAATGCCATGTTCTGGATGGATGTCTATCACGCCGACGGTCTCAGAGTTGATGCAGTAAGTTCCATGTTATACCTCGATTATGGTAAAGAACCCGATGAATGGACACCAAATACAGATGGTGGCAACGAAAATTACGATGCCATCGCCTTTATAAGAAAACTCAACACGGCTATCTTTGCAGAAATGCCATATGCCTTGATAGTTGCCGAAGAATCTACCGCATGGCCACTCGTCACAAAACCAATCGAAGACGGTGGACTTGGTTTTAATATGAAATGGAACATGGGCTGGATGAATGACATGCTCGAATATGTCGAAACTGACCCACTTTACAGAAAAGGCATACATAACAAGATTACATTCTCGTTCTTTTATGCATTTTCCGAAAATTTCATACTTCCTCTATCCCACGACGAAGTAGTTCACGGCAAAAAATCACTTCTAAACAAAATGCCCGGCGATTATGAAACTAAGTTCGCCGGTCTCAGAGTATTTTTAGGATATATGATGACCCACCCCGGCAAGAAACTCACATTCATGGGTGCTGAGTTTGGTCAATTCAGAGAATGGGATACAGAAACTGGTCTCGACTGGCTCTTACTTGATTATCCAATGCATAGTAATTTGAAGAAATATGTACAAGAACTAAATGCTTTCTACCTAAATACTCCCGCGCTGTGGGAAATAGACTTTTCGTGGGATGGTTTTAAATGGATTAGCGACAATGACCGCAGCCAGAACACTATCGCTTTTATTCGTACCGATAAAAACGGTCGTGACAACATTTCACTCATCAATTTTGCTCCCGTAATGCGAGAGGAATATAGAATCGGCGTCCCAGAAGCCGGTGTTTATAGAGAAGTATTTAATTCTGACCGTGAAGAATACGGTGGGTGGGGACATATTAACGAAAATGATATTGAAGCTGAAGAAATACCGCTTCATGGCTTCAATTACAGCATTTCCATAAAAGCTCCCCCCCTCGCAATGGTATGTATTGCTAGGGTTTAAGGGCTAGGGGTTAAGGGTTAGTCATAATTACTGTATATATCAACACCAACCCCTAAACCCTAGGTCTTAAATCCTAGACCCTAAAAAAGAAAGGTGATGAGGCATGAGAATTTACGAACGAAAAGAATGCATCGCAATGTTGCTTGCTGGCGGACGAGGGTCGCGACTCAAATCCTTGACTGAGCAAGTTGCAAAACCAGCGGTCACGTTTGGTGGAAAGTATAGGATTATAGACTTCCCGCTCACCAACTGTGTCCACTCCGGCATCGACACCGTTGGTGTTATGACTCAATATCAACCGCTTTTACTACACGAGTACATTGGAAAAGGTCAGCATTGGGATCTCGACTTGCTGCATGGTGGTGTTTCAATCTTGCCTCCTCATAGCAAGCCGGGCAGTACCGCATGGTATAGTGGAACTGCAAACGCAGTTTACCAGAATCAGAATTTTATAGAATCATTTGCTCCTGAATTTGTACTTGTGCTTGCTGCAGACCATGTTTACAAAATGGACTATAAAGCAATGCTGGATTATCATAAAGAAAGAAACGCAGATGTTACAATTGCTGTTATTGAAGTGCCTATTAAGGATGCAAGCCGTTTCGGCGTATTGAATACAGCAGAAGATGACAAGGTAGTTGAATTCGAAGAAAAGCCTGAAAACCCAAAAAGCAATCTTGCATCAATGGGTATATACATATTCAATTGGCGAGTGCTCAAAAAATATCTATATGAAGATGAAAAAGACCCTAATTCTTCAAATGACTTCGGAGGCGATGTACTTCCGGCAATGCTACGAGATGGTCTAAGGCTTTTTGCCTACCGCTTCGATGGTTATTGGAAGGATGTAGGAACAGAAGAAAGTTTATGGCAAGCAAATATGGACTTGCTCGATGATTTGCATCTCGGTTTTGAAAACTGGCATATACTTTCAAAATCCGAAGGTCGCCCTCCTCACTTTGTTGCACCCACAGGAAGTATAAAGAATACGCTGATTACCGAGGGCTGCGAGATCTATGGCACCGTTGAAAATAGTATTTTATCCGTTGGAGTTATTGTTGAAGAAGGTGCAGTGGTAAAAGACAGCGTTATTATGGAAAATGCTCGAATCTGCAAAAATGCAGTTGTAAATTATTCAATTCTAGATGAAGATACAGTTGTTCCCGAAGGAGCTGTTGCAGGCGAATCTCTCGCAGATGGCGGCAAGCTTAATGTATACTCGCGAGGAGTTGTATTTGACAAGAGCATAGAAGATGAAGGGGGGAACACACAATGATAGGTTTATGTCTTTCAGATCCACATCCAGACCGTGCAAGTGACGGATGCCCCATAAGAACACTTTCCGCAGCACGTTTTGCCGGTAGATATCGCCTGGTTGACTTTATGTTATCAAACATGGTAAATTCTAAAATCAACACGATTGGAATGATACTTAACAGCCATTATCAGTCATTGATTAATCATATTGGTATGGGTAAAGACTGGGATCTTGCCCGCAAAACCGGTGGTGTTACTTTCTTCCCTCCGTATCTTGCTGATGAGCGCAAAGCTGTGAACAACGAGCTTGATGGTCCGCTACAGAGGGTAACAGAGTTTCTCGCTGATAGAAATGATGAGTATGTTTTAGTTGCTGATAGTAGCGTTGTGTACAACATGGATTATCGCAAAGCATTTCAAGCGCATAGCAAAACGGGCGCTGATGTGACTGCAATATATACGAAGAAGAAAATAACATCCGGCGAACGTGAAAATACTGTTGCTCTTGTGATTTCAGACGAAGATCGCGTAACCGGTATGGAATTAGCTCCACCAAATGCTGAAAGTGTCAATGTTTCACTCGGTGCATTTATTATGCACAAGCGACATTTCATACAGCTTGTCGCTGGTGAAAGAAACTGTGGAATGCTGCGTTTTTCACGTGTTCTGCTTGCTGAAGCATTAAATCGTTTGGATGTACGTGCTTTCGAGTTTAAAGGATATTCAACACATATTTGCTCTGTTGAGACATTTTTCCAAAGTAATCTTGAGATATTGGATATTAATAACAGAAATGCACTCTTCGACTTTGAAGGCCGACAGATTTCCACAAGTCGCAAAGACTCACTTCCAACTAAATACGGTAAGGATGCTAATATTCAAAACTCCCTTGTTGCAGACGGTTGCCAAATTAACGGCACTGTTATAAATAGTACGATTTTTCGAAATGTAAAAATCGAAGCAGGTGCAGTTATTAAAGACTGTGTTTTACAAGATGATACTGTTGTTGAAAAGAATGCATCGCTAGAATGTATCATTACAGACAACTCAGTTGTAGTTTCGGAAAACAGAAGCATGAAGGGATACAGCACATATCCGGTATACATCGAACGCGGAAGAGTTATATAGAATAATATGCGGGCGAACACAGTTCGCCCACATTACACAGAAAATTATATCTAGGAGGTAGATTCTAATGCCTGAAAAATTGAAAGTACTGCATGCAGCTTCTGAGGTTGTGCCTTTTATCGCAACCGGAGGCATGGGGCAAGTTACCGGTGCACTCTCCGGCGCTCTTGCTGAACACGATAAATCTTTAGATGTTCGTGTAGTAGCACCTTTCTATGCAAAATTCAGAAATAAATATCAAACACAAACCAAATTCCTTGGGTCAGCCGAGGTCAATTTAGCTTGGAGAGTTCAATCGTGTGGTGTTTACGAGCTATCACATGATGACGTAACATACTATTTTGTAGACAACGAATATTATTTTGGCAGAGAAGATGCATATGGTTATGCTGATGACGGAGAGCGTTTTGCGTTTTTCTGCAAAGCTGTATTTGCTGTAATCGAAGTTTCCGGCTTTGTTCCTGATGTCATTCATGCGCATGACTGGCAAACTGCTCTCATACCAATATATTTAAAAACTGAATTTGTCGAAAAATACAGCAACATCAAAACTGTGTTTACTATCCATAATATTGAGTATCAAGGTCAAATGCCAGATTTTATCATGGGCGATGTGTTCGGCATGTCCGATGATGACTCTGACATTATTTGGTATAACGATTGCATAAATCTCATGAAAGGAGCAATTGTCTGTGCTGATAAGGTCACAACAGTTAGTCCCTCTTATGCAGATGAAATTCAGGTTGCCGGCGGGTATGGTCTTGAGCCGATAATCAGAGAACATTCTCATAAACTGTCAGGTATTATAAATGGCATTGACACAAAGGTATATAACCCTGCAACAGATTCGCTACTTGGTCAGCATACTTATACAGCTGATAATCTAAGTGGTAAAGCTTCGAGCAAAGCAAAGTTGCAAGGATTCTTTGATTTAGAACAAGCTCCCAATAAAATGCTCATTTGCGTAGTTTCTCGACTGGTTTCACACAAAGGCATTGACCTCATAACGTATATGTTTGATGATATGATGAAATTAGGTGTTCAATTCCTATTACTTGGTACCGGTGAACATGCGTATGAATTGTTCTTTGAAGAAAAAGCACTCCAGAATCCAGGTGATGTGGCTGTTAGCATTGCATTTAATCCTGAGATTGCAGGTATGATTTATGCTGGTGCTGATGTTTTACTAATGCCGTCACGTAGCGAACCTTGTGGACTTGCTCAAATGATTGCCAGCCGCTATGGAACTGTGCCAATCGTAAGAAGAACCGGCGGTCTCGCTGATACTATCCGTGATTGCCGTCATGGTGATGGCAATGGGTTTGTATTCGATGACTATACTGTTAAGGCTCTAATGGACACCATTAAAGCAGCTCTTGATTTATACACAAATCGCCCGGATGATTGGAAGAATTTGATTAAAGCTACAATGAATGTGGACTTTAGTTGGAATTTATCTGCACTCAAATACGGCGATTTATATCGTGAGCTAGCGAAATAACTATTTCTGTAAGTTTCCGCCCATAGTGGGCAATTTCCTCCAATTTTTTCGCTAGAACGGGTCTTATCGCCCTACATACGCGAAAAAACCGGAGAAAACCGCCCACTACGGGCTAACCTCTGAACTAGCGAAAGGATCTTTTTAATTAGCAATGTACATTTTTGACGAAACTAATGCGTATTTTAGAAACCCAATAGGGGCTATCGAAACTCCCGGCACACTCACGCTTCAAATTAAACTTCGCAGGGGCGAGTTGGTAAATCCTCGTTGTTGTCTGCATCCTGATGACGGTAATGCTAGCGAGACTGCAATGGATTACGATCATGCAAGTGGAATCTACGATGTTTATAAAGTAACACTACAGTTCGAGCAAAAAGGCTTATTCTGGTATCATTTCCTAGTCGATAATGCTCGCGACAGCAACAAGGCAGTCCGTATCCCTGAAAATGACGGCGATTCTTTTCAAATTACCGTTTGCGTTTCTGATTTAGTGCAGCCAGAATGGATTTGGGGCGGAACCATATATCATATTTTCGTAGATAGATTCTGTGGAGATTGGCAAATGCGGACAGCTCCCGGTGCTATTCATAGATATGACTGGGGCGGTTGCCCGTACTTTCTGCCGGATGAGCATGGAATTGTACGTAATAATGATTTCTTCGGCGGCAATCTATACGGTGTTATAGAAAAACTTCCGTATCTTGAGAAGCTTGGAGTAACTTGTATTTATCTCAGTCCGATTTTTGAAGCAGATTCAAACCACAAATATGATACTGCCGACTTCATGAAAGTCGATGAAGCTTTTGGTGGAGATGATGCTCTCGAAAAACTTTGCAAAGAAGCTGATGCACATGGAATGAACGTTATTCTTGATGGTGTGTTTAACCACGTTGGCTGCGATAGTGTATATTTCAACAGATATGGAAAATATGACAGCATAGGTGCATATCAAAGCAAGGATTCCGTTTATCGAGATTGGTTCAATTTTCATGATGATGGAACATATGATTCATGGTGGGGTATTGAATTGCTACCTGCATTAAATAAAAGTAATCCACAATATAAGGATTTTCTCTGTGGCGATGATGGTGTTATTGCACATTGGACGAAAAAAGGTGTTGCCGGATGGCGTTTAGATGTTGTTGATGAAATACCTGACATACTTTTAGATCCACTCTGCCAAGCCATGAGAAGAGAAAAGAGTGATTCATATATCGTAGGTGAAGTTTGGGAAGATGCATCAAATAAAATAGCATACAGCCACCGACGACGTTATTTTCAAGGCGGGCAGCTTAATTCGGTTACAAATTATCCACTGAAAGATGCGATTATCGAATCAGTTATCAGCGGAGATGTTACATTACTTGCAGATATAATGGCGTCTTTAACAAATAATTATCCAAAGAACGTGCTTGATTCCTTAATAAATATTTTAGGAACACACGATACCATGCGAATACTCACCGCACTAAGCGGTGCTCAGTTCCCTGAAGGCAAGCCGGCAATGTCACACTTTAAGCTCACAGAGGAACAACGTGAACTCGCAAAAAAACGATTAAAGCTTGCTTCGACATTACAGTTTTTCTTACCCGGTGTCCCCTGTGTATATTATGGTGACGAAGCAGGAATGGAAGGTGGCGCCGACCCATTTAGCAGACGTTGCTACCCATGGGGCGAAGAAGACCAAGACATTCTGTCATGGTATAGGACTTTAGCAAAAATAAGGAAAAATCAACGTTGCTTCACAACCGGAACATATAAGCTAATTGAAGCACGTGAAGGCATATTTGCTTTCACACGTAGCGAGGGCGACGAACATGTACTCGTTGCAATCAATCTTTCAGACACCGATAGAATCTTAAATGTTCCAACGTTCAATTCCGACCTTATTAAAAAGGTCGCAGTTGATGAAATAAAAATTAAAAGTTATGAAGCAGGAATTTTTTCTTAAGCCAGTCATTGCAGGCTTGACCACAATGCAAGCAACTTAAGAGATTAGAAAGCCCAATTCCCTTCTATGGAGGGGTGCCCGAAGGGCGGGGTGGTAATGCAAAACAAAGGAGTTTAAATAGATGTTAGAAAATCAGAGTAACCAAAAGTTTCCGTTTGTGAATTATAAGGATCAAGATGTTTTTTCAATGTTATTTCTTGACAAACTTGAGGTAATGCGAGGAATCACTATAGAGGACGCCTCTGCTGATGACTGCTATGTTGCACTCTCATCACTCATTAAAGATCAAATAATGAAATTACGAACGAGAAGTAATGCTCGAACTTATGGTGCACAAGAAAAGCAAGTCTATTATTTTTCATTAGAGTTCCTGCTTGGACCAATGCTAGAACGCAATATCATGGCTCTTGGTCTTAAAGACGTTGCCGAAGAATCTCTTAAAAAGCTTGGACTCGACCCTCGTACAATTTACGATGTCGAACTTGATCCCGGTCTTGGCAATGGTGGTCTTGGTAGACTCGCAGCATGTTTCATGGACTCGTTGGCATTTTTGGGTATTCCCGGAAATGGTTGTACAATACGATATAAATATGGGTTGTTCGAACAAAAAATAGTTGACGGTTATCAAGTTGAAATGCCGGACAACTGGCTAAAAGTCGAGTCTGTATGGGAAGTTAAGCAACCTCACAAGGCTGTATTGGTTAAATTCTATGGTAATATTCGTGAAGAGTTAAGTCATGGCAAAATGATATTCAATCATGAGAATTACGAATCCGTTGTTGCCATGCCCTATGATGTACCTATTCCCGGACACGGAAGCGAAACGGTCAACACATTGCGTCTATGGAGTGCTGAATCATTACAACAATTTGACTTTGGTTCGTTCTCAAGTGGCGATTATCTCAATGCTGTTTCTCAAAAATATTCTGCAGAAGCTATCTCCGAAGTTTTATATCCGGACGACTCCAACTATGAAAACCGCATGCTCAGACTCAAGCAGCAATATTTCTTTGTCTCTGCAGGTTTACAAAGTATACTTTCTCATCACAAAAATCATTTTGGAGACATCAAAAATCTTCACGAACATGCATCAGTACATATTAATGACACGCATCCAGCCCTTGCTGTACCTGAGTTAATGCGCCTGTTGATGGACGAAGAAGGTCTCGGTTGGGATGAAGCATGGGATGTTACTGTAAAAACCATATCATTCACAAATCATACAGTAATGCCAGAGGCATTGGAGTGCTGGGCAGAGGATTCTTTCTCACAGCTACTACCTCGTATATATATGATTGTTTGTGAAATCAATAGACGTTGGTGTGCGCTTCTAAACGAGAAATTCTATGGCGATATGGATAGAATTTCAAGAATGGCTATTATAAATCACGGTTCAATTTCTATGGCGTTTCTTGCACTTGTCGGTAGCCACGCTATAAATGGTGTTGCAAAGGTGCATAGTGAAATTCTTAAAACAGAGCTTTTCCGTGATTTCTACGAAGTCTTCCCGGAACGCTTCACCAATATGACCAATGGTATAACTCACAGAAGATGGGTTTGCAAAGCAAATCCAAAGTTAAGTAACCTTATTTCAGAAGCCATTGGCGATGAATGGATAAAAGAACCTTTAAAATTACAACTACTGGATGAAAAAGGTTTTGTGCATGATAAGGCATTCCTTAGCGAAATGCATGACATAAAAAGAGAAGCAAAAATTAACCTGGCTAGATACATTAAAGATCACAATGGAGTCGTAGTTAACCCTGATTCTATTTTCGATGTGCAGATTAAACGGATTCACGCATATAAGCGACAGCTCTTGCTGCTACTTAATGTCATCGACTTCTATTATGAGATAATAGACAATCCAAATCTCATAACAACACCAAGAACATATATACTAGCCGGAAAAGCTGCGCCTAGTTATCATTTCGCAAAAGAAGTTATTAAGTTCACATCTGTTATTGGTGATAAAATTAACAACGATCCAAAGGTTAGAGACTTAATAAAGGTAGTTTTCCTTGAAAACTACAGAGTTTCACTTGCAGAGAAGATTTTCCCTGCAACAGATTTAAGTGAACAAATATCAACAGCCGGTAAAGAAGCATCTGGAACCGGAAATATGAAGTTCATGATGAATGGTGCTGTAACCATTGGAACTCACGACGGCGCAAATATTGAAATATTTGAATCCGTTGGTGAAGGAAACTATATTCCGTTTGGACTCACTGTACCTGAAGTTTTTGAATTACAAAGAAATCATAGTTATAACAGCCGTGAGTTCCTCGCAAACCACCCAAGACTCATGCGAATCGTTCATGATTTCATAAACTCTGATTGGAAAAACGCTCTACATGCAGAGTTCCCACATATCTTTGATTCACTTATAACACATAATGATGAGTACTTTGTACTTAAAGATTTCGATTCTTATGTCCGCGCACAAAAAGATTCGACTAATCTATATAATGATGCCGACAGATGGAATGTAATATCTGCCATGAACATAGCGCATTCAGGTTGCTTCTCAAGTGACGAAGTTATAAGAAGATATGCTTCTGATATTTGGCACGTATGATTTGAATTGTAGACAATTGCGAAAGTCTAACAAAAAGTCCTGTAGGGGCGGTTGTGGACAACCGCCCCTACGGTAAACATTGTAGAAAAGGAACTATAACAAATGACAATAAAGCGCAAATTTCCACGATCATCCGGTGTGTTAATGCCACTTACAACATTATACGGACCTTTTGGCATTGGTGTCATGGGGAAAGAAGCGAGAGAATTTATTGATTTTCTTAGTGATTCCGGATTTCATGGTTGGCAAATTCTGCCCATTGAACACGCAGGCATGTGCAATTCTCCATATAGATGCATTTCTACATATGCAGGTGAGCCAATGCTTATTGATCCGAGAATGTTACTTGATATGGGACTTATCACCGAGTCAGAGCTTTCAGCACGTACTCAAGGCATGAATGAAGCTGCTGTAGATTATGAAGTCGTGAGAGAAAAGCAATGGGAGATATTGCGTCTTGCATTCTCACGCATCTCTGACAAACCATATCGCAACTTCAATCCTTTCTGGCTTGATGAATATGCCTTATTTATCTCCGCAAGGCACTATTTCAATAATGAAGCATGGTTTAATTGGTCGCATGAAGGTTTGCGCAGCCATGATTTAGATGCTCTAAATGAGTACCGTCAAAAACTCAGTAATGACATCGAGTTTCATCAATTCGTGCAATGGCTTTTTGACTTACAATGGAACGAGCTTCGCAGCTATGCCACAAAAAAGGGGATTGCTGTTATTGGTGATACTCCAATTTATGTATCAGACGATAGTGTAGAAGTTTGGAGTAGGCGTGACTTATTTAATGGGGATGCTGAGGGCAATTTCGATGCAATAGGCGGCGTGCCTCCTGATTACTTCTCCCCTGACGGTCAGCGTTGGGGCAATCCTATATATAACTGGGACTTGTTAAAAAAAGAAAATTACAAGTGGTGGATAGACCGCTTGAAGGGTTCGTTAGACCGATATGATGTGGTCAGACTCGATCATTTTCGTGGATTTGAACAATACTGGGATATTCCCGGTGACGCTCCTACAGCCAAAACTGGTAAATGGGAAGACGGTCCTGGAATTGCATTGTTCAATGTTCTTGAAGAAGCACTTGGCGACTTATCATTGTCAATAATAGCAGAAGATCTTGGCATCATAGATGATAGGGTTGAACAGTTGGTAAAAGATTCCGGTTTTCGTGGAATGAGAGTATTGCAGTTTGGTTTCCTCGGCGATGATACAAATATGCCTCATAACTATGCCGAAGAAACAACCGCATATACGGGCACTCACGACAATACAACCCTACTCGCATGGTTCTATGAACTTTCTGAAGAGGATAGAAAAGAAGCCTTATTTTACACAGGATTCGATGGCGATTGGACAATTGGTGGTGCAAACAGCCCCATAATAAAACAATGGATTCGTACTTTATTCATGACTTCATCATCACTTACAGTTGTTCCTATACAGGACATGCTTGGATACGGTGCTGACACACGTACAAATATCCCCGGCACTTCATCCGGAAACTGGCGTTTTAGAATACGCAAAGGTGTCCTTGAAGAGATCGATAAAGATTTCTACATTGAACTACACAGAACCTTCCAACGAGAAGATCCGGTAAAATCTTTCAAACCAAAAGAAAAGACCACTCCACCTTGAGAGCAGCCCGAATACGACACAAAATAAAAAATCGATAATGGCATTATTACGCTGTTGTGCTCATGTGTAATAATCGCCATTATTTTTTTCTAATGACCATCCCATTAGTGTAGATATTTCCTAAACTAATCACCACATATTCCGATAACTATACTAGTTGCACATTTGTTTGCAATTTATGATGTTTTAACCATTATAACACAAATTACAGTGTGGGGGGCGATGGTCATGATGAAGAAAGTAATGAATAGTCGTGCAGAATCAAAACTAACACCTGAGCAAGCACAACGTCGCGACGAGGTTCGCGAAAGATTACAGTATGCTGCCAGTTCCGAAGTTGATGATGTTTTTACAAAGCTCGACACAACACCTGAAGGCATCGACGAAAGCAAAATAGAATTTTATCACAATAAATATGGTAACAATAAGATTACACACGGAAAAAAAGCACCACTTTTTGTTCGTTTATTTAGCTCCTTTGCCAGCCCTTTTACACTCATCTTACTTTGCTTGGCTGTTGTTTCTCTTTTCACAGACGTCATCACAGCCGGTCCCGGGCAGGCTAATTATGCAACGGTTATCATTATTGTTGTAATGGTGCTTCTCTCTGGTGTTCTTCGTTTTGTGCAGGAGACCAGAAGCGGAAATGCTGCTGATAGCTTATTGAAAATGATAAAAACTACAACAAATGTTCAACGTCAGGGTAAAGAGAATGAGGAAATCCCACTAGATAACGTTGTAGTCGGTGACATTGTTCACTTAACAGCAGGAGATATGATACCTGCTGATGTACGTGTTATCCGTGCCAAAGACCTCTTCATAAGTCAATCCGCTCTAACCGGTGAGAGTGTCGCTGTTGAAAAATTTGCTGATGTGCAAAAGAATACAGATGCATTAACAGAAATCACCAACCTTGCATTCATGGGAACAAATGTTATAAGTGGCAGTGCTTCGGCTGTTGTCGTAGCAACTGGTAATGATACACTTTTCGGTGAAATGGCAAAAACACTTGGCAATAAACACGCAGTAACCAGCTTTGAAAAGGGTGTTAACTCCGTATCATGGCTCCTTATACGATTCATGTTTGTAATGGTGCCAATAGTTTTATTCGTAAACGGCTTCACGAAAGGCGACTGGGTACAAGCTGTACTATTCGCACTCTCCGTTGCTGTTGGTTTGACTCCGGAAATGCTTCCTATGATAGTCACTACTTGCCTTGCAAAAGGCGCTGTAGCTATGTCAAAAAAGAAAACCATTATTAAAAACCTCAACTCAATACAAAATCTCGGCTCAATGGATATTCTCTGTACCGATAAAACAGGCACATTGACACAGGATGAAGTTGTACTTCAGTACCATATGAACATCCATGGTGAACCTGATGCACGCGTTTTGCGACACGCATTTTTAAACAGCTACTATCAAACAGGGCTGAAAAACCTCATGGATCTCTCCATTATAAAGCGCACACAGGGCGAAGAGGTTACAGAAGAAGATTTGCGTGACCTGACAGAACGGTTTGTCAAGGTTGATGAAATCCCATTTGACTTCGAGCGTCGCCGCATGAGCGTTGTTGTAGCATCCAGTGGCACTGAGCAAGACGGCATAAAACCTGCTGTCACACACCACAAAACACAAATGATTACAAAGGGTGCAGTTGAGGAAATGCTTCAAGTGTGTAGCTTTGCTGAATCAGATGGCGAGGTCGTGCCTATTGATGATGAAATACGTTCATTCATTCGTCAAAAGGTCGATGCGCTAAACGAAGATGGAATGAGAGTCATCGCTGTGGCACAGAAAACGAACCCCTCACCTGTCGGTGAATTTTCTCCTGCAGACGAAAAAGATATGGTGCTCATGGGATATCTTGCATTCCTGGATCCACCAAAAGATTCAGCTGCCTCCGCCATTAAAGCCTTAAATGAAAATGGCGTCCAGGTCAAGATTCTGACAGGTGATAATGACAAGGTCACACGGAATGTCTGCCGTCAAGTAGGAATCCCTGTCAAAGAGATTTTACTCGGCTCTGACCTAGATAACATGAGCGATGAAGAGCTTGGTAAAAAGGCAGAGGAAATTAGCGTTTTTGCAAAACTTTCACCAAATCAAAAGGCAAGGGTCATTACTGTTTTACGCAACATGGGTCACGACGTTGGATATATGGGTGACGGCATCAATGATGCTGCTGCCATGAAAGCCTCCGACGTAGGCATTTCTGTTGATACCGCAGTTGATATCGCAAAAGAATCTGCTGACGTAATCTTGTTAGAAAAGGACTTGATGGTATTGGAGAACGGTATCATTGAGGGACGCAAAACCTATGCCAACATGATTAAGTACATCAAAATAACAGCAAGCTCTAACTTCGGTAATATGTTCTCAGTTCTTGTAGCAAGTGCATTTTTACCTTTCTTGCCTATGCTGCCAATTCATCTCTTAATACTGAACCTAATCTATGACTTCAGTTGTTCTGCCATTCCGTGGGACAACGTAGATAAAGAATTCCTTGCTGTTCCAAGAAAATGGGATGCTTCAGCCATCAGTAAATTTATGCTCTGGATTGGTCCTACAAGTTCGGTGTTTGATATTACCACATTTGCTCTTTTGTACTTCATGATTGCCCCTGCAGTAACCGGCGGACAAGTTTACAGCCAAATCACTGACGCTACAACTCAAGCAAAGTTTGTTGCAATATTCCATGCAGGATGGTTTATCGAATCAATGTGGACACAAACGTTTATTATACACATGCTTCGTACTCCAAAGATTCCATTTATACAAAGTCGTGCATCATTCCCACTTCTCATTATTTCCTTTTCCGGTATCGCAGCTTTGACCATTATTCCGTTCACAGCATTAGGTACAACAATCGGATTAGCCGCACTGCCACTAACTTTCTTCCCCTGGCTAATACTAACGGTCGCACTATATACTCTGCTCGTATCAATATTCAAAAAAATCTACATTAAGAAATACGGACAATTATTGTAAAAAAAATGAAAATATGTCTAGCATTTTCCGTAAGTATGTGGTATAGTAATTCGGCGGTCGATTAATAGATGTTATTCGACCCACATACTTGGATCGGGGTGTGGCGCAGTTGGTAGCGTGCGTGGTTTGGGACCATGAGGCCGAGAGTTCGAGTCTCTCCACTCCGACCAAAAAAGCCTGAAGTTATTGCAACTACAGGCTTTTTGTTTTGTGTATTAATTTTTCGTTTAGAAATCCCTATATCCATATACCTAAGAATGACAACCCGAATCTGACTATGAAATAAATACCAAAAATTTTAACAAATGTCATGAAGAATCTATTATCCTCATTTTCTTGGAATATTGCTTTCGTCGCAGAGAATATCAACACTATAGATATCACATATGCAAATGATGAAAGTGGTGATATAAGTCGGCTCGCTTGAGCAGTAAGAAGAGTTATTAATGCTAAGACAGATGTTATTATGGATGGAATATATGCGATAGTTACAGTGGCAATCAAGGCTGTCAATGACTTTTTATTATTCTTGTTAAATGCCATAATTAGTAATGCAAGAACAATAACACCTAAAGTTGGAGCAATTGCCGAACTTATAATACTCCATAGTTGTTCTAAAAGATTGCCTCCCCAACGTCCCCATCTAATAGCATTAACAATAGCCGGTATAACCGATGCAACTATCCAAACCAGATTTAAAAATACCGCCATACCAAAAAGGTGGGACGCATCCGGTGCTGCTTTAACATGTGTCACAGGGTCTTTGAAAAAGTTTTTCATAAAACCTTGTGTTGCCGCTGCTTCTTTTTTTACATCTAGATTTTTTATTGCCTCTCTCGTTTCTTGCACAGTTGCAGAAGTTTCGCTTTTTAATTGCTCAGTATCAACACTGAACTCATTGTTGTTTGCGTTGTTATTTTCATTATTGTTTTCCATGCCAGTTATCCCTTTCAAATAGTTATTTTCCAAACTAATATATATAATTTATTTACAATTTGCAAGCATTATTTAACAAAATGAATTATTGGTTAATTCCTCTATAAAAGTCTACACTTATGACCTTCTAAAAAACCCCTCGCCACATTTCGGACAAGTAACTTGGAGCTTACCCTTTCCTCTTGGAACACGCAACTTGTTCTTACAATTAGGACACTTAAAACGCTTATGTGTTCTAAGCTGTTTGACCCTAGCAACTAGATTTTTTATTTTAGTTCTAATCGGCCACCAGTAGCGTATGAAAATGTCGTTTTCTTTGCGACGGCGAATAATGTTGCGTGAAAGCGTCCTGAAAATAGCTAATCCTAATGTGAAATATGATATATAGAGCACAGGAAGGAACCCAATAACTGCATATAGCAATGATAATACGAATCCAAGTATCATCAATGCTACACTCAAGTGATCGGGTCCGTATCTACCCATCATAAATCTTTGTAGAAAATTTCGCACACCATAGCTCCCTAACTGTATATTCCGCCACCAATAAATTCTCTTAAGATCGACTCAGGCGGAACTACCGAAGAATCAATCTCTTCAAACTCATTTAGAGCAGGTAACAGTGAACATATCTCTTCAAACCTGTCCGTTCCGTCAGGCACTTCACTTATAGCTTTATACGCTAAATGCTTCATAACAGGCACCTCATAGGCCATAGAAGAATCAAATAATAAATCTGCCTTATACTTAAATGGAGAAATATACTTTTTCTCACCCTCACGCACATTCGCCCACATTCTAAGTGTTCGCGATGCACCCATTCCTCGAAACAGTTCATCACGCACAACACGCCTTAACAACCGCGTCCACGTCCGTTTGAAGCAAACATCGCGATTTTTTTCAACATCAGATCGTGCACTTATATAGAGTTTAAATGCATTGGGATGCTCTTCAGTGAGCATATCATTAAGGGCATGTATTCCCTCAAATACAACAATTTCATTTTTCGCAAGTTGTATAGTCTTACTTTGCGTCAAATCTCGATCTTGTTTGTCAAAACAAAAATGTGGTATTTCAACTTTCTCGCCACGATCAAGTTTCGTAAAATGTTCATTCAATAACTCAAGATCCAAGCAGTAAGGTGATTCTAAATCATGCTCACCATCATCTGTGCGCGGAGCATCATCGCGAGTTGGTGTCAGAAAATACATATCCATAGACACAGTATGCGCATAAATACCCAAGTCCTTTATGGCATCACATATTTTAAGCGCTGTAGTCGTCTTACCTGAACCCGATGGTCCTGATAAAAACACTACACGACTTTGTTGCGCTCTTTCATGGATTCCTGCTGCCGCCTCCATAACTTTTCTGTTATATATTGCCTCACATTCAAGTGCAAACTCCTTCGGGTTTTCAGCAGCACGTTTGTTTATTGTATCCCTATTATATGGATATGGCATACCGTTTTACACTCCTCATTTTTTCTTTCATCTTTTCAGTCATCGATATATATTCATTAGGATATTTTGCATTGAAAACTCGCTCAATTCTGTTGTCCGGTGTTACGATTTTCGTCACTCCGCCACCACCAAGTGCAAAAACAGAACAAATTTCCTCCATCATGCAAATATTGTAAATACCCTCATATCTCGGTAAACTCCATCCCGTATTCTCATATCCTCCGGAAATGTACTTTTGTCTATATACGTAATATGGCGCATAACCGGATTCTCTCAATCGTATTGATGAATAGTCAAGCATCTCACCAACTTCTTCTCCGGTTGGAATGGATGTATTTTCAATCACAATACGCGAACCTCTTTTCAACGACAGTGTATGAACAGTAATGTTTTCCGGTTTGAATCCAATAACTGTATCAAGCGTGTTACAAAAACCAATTAAATTATCATTGGGCAATCCTGCGATAATGTCCATATTAAGCGCTGTATTTGTTTGTTGAATCAGCTCAACAGCATTATATACATCTTCCGGACTATGAGCACGACCAATTGCAGTTAGAACATCCAGAGACATTGATTGCGGATTTATACAGATTCTTTTTGCACCATGCTGCTTCATTACTTCAATTTTTTCTTGAGTAATTGTGTCAGGACGTCCTGCCTCGACCGTGTACTCACGCAAGCTAGAAAGATCAAAGGATTGTTCGAGAGCTGTCATTATGCTTCCAAGCTCTGATTCGTTTAACGATGTTGGCGTTCCACCACCAATATAGACAGAAATTATACGAAGATTTAGTTCATCAATAATCTTCGACATTTCTTTTATCTCTTGCATTAACGTATCCATAAACGGTTCTATTAACGCAAATGACTTTGCTACCGAATTGCTTACGAAACTGCAATATGCACATCTCGTCGGACAAAATGGTATGCCCAGATATAATGCAATATCACGTGGAGCGAGAGTTTCTTTAAGCGCAAGCGTAGCCTGTGCGGTTTCGATGCACAGTGCTGCTCTGTCCGGTGATGCATAATATGTTTTAACTAGTGTCTCGTGTACAGATTGTACACTTTCACCTTTTATGAGAAGCTTTTCTGCAACCTTTGCCGGACGTATCCCATATAGTGTGCCCCAAGGCAACTTTTCATCGTAAGAAATGTCGCCTATGTTCACTATCCTAAATCTCCGGTTGCATATTTCATATACTTGTTAAAGCTACGCTCATAACTAAGTGTTGAGCAATCAGCATGTCCCGGATAGACTTCATAATCACCATCAAGTTCTGCCAAGCGTTTGAGTGATTGCATCATTATGTTATCACTTCCACCTTCGAGATCGGTTCTTCCGCATTCTCCACGAAATAGTGTATCTCCTGTGAAAATCGCATCTTGACACATTAATGTAACTGAACCGGTAGAATGTCCGGGCGTTTCAAGCACCTTGAACTCAAGATTGCCGACATTTATTACATCACCCTCTGCATAATACGAGAGCTTGCCATTATCCTCAATTAAATGGCGGCTATGTTTTTTTGTATAATTAACTTCAGTTTCATGAATATATGCAGGAGCACCTGTTGATTCCATAACTGCTTCAAGTGCTAAGTGGTGATCAAAATGTCCGTGTGTTAAGAAAATAGCAACAGGCGTCAGCTTGTTTGATTCAACATAATCGAGGATTTCATTTGAATCTGCACCCGGATCAATGATCGCGCATTTCTTTGTTTCCTCATCTGTGACAACATAGCAATTTGTTTCAAGCATTCCGACAGGTAATATTTTAATAAGCATTTATTTCGTTCCTTTCAAAAGTATTGATACAACGTGTCTGAAACACGTTGCACTATACAGCATTTCTCTTTTTTCGTATGTCATCGCCGTAGAACGTAAGTACTTGATATTCTCCCTCTAGGCGCGACATAATTTGTTCAGAATAGCGACGGCGCAATTCGTTTATTGTCAAATTTGAATTTATAAGCGTCTTTTTGCCTGTGATAAGGCGAGTATTAATAATTTCATAGAGTGCAGAAATTGTAAACGCTGTAGTTAGTTCTGTGCCAATATCATCAATAATCAATAAATCACATTCTAAATATCTTTTTATTTCTTCACGTGCTTGTTGTACATCCAGACGTATATCATCCGAATCACTTGCACGCGTGAATTTCACTTCTTCAAACTTATTAAATATGGATGTCGCCATGTCATAAACTACCGAATGTCCACTATCAGCAACAACTCGTGCTATGCATGCCGACAAATATGTTTTACCCAGCCCCGGTGCTCCGTTGAAAAATAGGTTCATAGACTGATTTCCAAACTTGCGTGCATACTCAACGCAAATTTCATAGACAACTTCCATGCTTTCGCGTGGTGCTATACTTGTACCCGAAACTGGTTTGTCATCATAATATTCAAGTTTGAAGTTTTCAAACGTCTCATTTCCAAGTTTAAATAAGCTGCTCAATGATGCGCTCTGCTCTTCTTTATATATTTTTTCAAGACATTTGCACATTTTCGTACCGATATACCCGGTATCATGACAAGATGCACATATGTAATCATCATCTAAATATTTTTCAGGAAATCCGACATGTTTTATTTCTTCATATCTTTCTTTTTGCAATGCAAGATTTTTCTCGCGAATATCGTCAACATTTGATCCTTCATCAACACCTAATGCAATGCCGACAACTTCTGACATTGTTTCTTTAAGCTTTATATCAAGCTCTCGAACACGTGGTGCTATAGCATATACTTTCTGGGTACGAAAACTCAGTAGCTCTTCATGCTGTCTGCGTTTTTCATTGAGCACATCTTTTGCTCTTTTCAGGATTTTTCCATCAATTGCCATCTGACGATTCTTCCTCTCACTCTTCCTTCATCTTGTTCAAGAGTCGTTGCGCCCTTTGAATTTCTTCACGATTTGGATCCCCATGCTTTTTTGCTCCTGATTTGTCACTGTTGTAAAATGTGTTTCCACGTGGTTTTCCTTCTTTTTTTGCAATCTGCTCCGTTGTATGTAAGTTTTTTTCATGCCAATTCTTCAATATTTTGTCTATATAAGGCCATGTGAGATTGCCTGTCTTTGTTACTGTTTTGTCGTATGCAATTGCTATTACTTCAGGTTGGAATCCCATAATAATCCAATCATCAACATAACGTTTTTCTGTTGCTGAAAGTTCGCGATTTCTTATTTGTAATGTATTTTTTATTTTTCCTCTGGCACTTTTACGTACTTCGAGTGCTTTTAAATATTCCTCAGCTCTTTCCAGGGTGAATATCCCTTCTCTCTCCCATGTAAATGCTGCCTTTTCGATATATCTTACTGATGGTGTTCGACCACTTCTTGATGAGCTGCATTCATTGATGCAATGTGTAATAAGTTGCAATATTACTTCCGGTGGCAATCGCAATTCTCTATATACAACGAGTAATCTTTTTAGTTCGTCCGGTGATAATATTTTCCCCAACTTACGTTGTGCTTCGTCAACAATAATCGGAAATTCTGAATCTGAACGTAGTTCACGACTTAATTCGTGCTCTGTATACATATAAGGCTCATTCCGTGGCTTTCTGCTCATCGAGTCGCTAGGCTTCGTTGCGGGTTCATTGGACCCGCAACGTTCAATCCCTCTTGTTCCAATGCCTTTCTCACTTGTCTCTTTCAGTGAGTTCGAATGCTCTTGTAATGTCTCTGCATCATTGTTTTTCTCAAAATTGTCCAATTGCACAAGACCAAGTCTTGAAAGTACAGCCATTGCTGATGCCACTCTTCCCATACTTATATCCAGAGCCTTCGCAGCCTCAGATGTGGTTTTTTGTCCCTGAGATTTTAGAATATACAAATAAAGCAGTGCGGCATCACCGTCACCGACTCTTAATAGTTTATCAATAGTTTGCCCGGTTAGGGTAAATGTTTCCGAACCGGGCAGCGTAATTCTTATATCAGACATAGTTCTCCTTGGCTAGGGATTGTTAGGGGTTAGCAATGCTGTCAACTTAAGAATAGCACCACCGTCATCCTGCGCGAAGTCGCAGGATTCAGCAATAACAGATGGCGTAGATTCTGCGACGACCCGCAGAATGACAATGACTTAAGTCCACAACATCCCTAAAACCCCTAAACCCTCGCCCTAACCCTTGATTTCAGCAATGAAATCCTTAAGAACATCTTCCACATCCGGATGTCCTATTTCTTGTAAACTGTATTCTACTCGTGTTGCAGGTTTGTCAATATCTATAACACGTTTCAAATCGATAGGTGTCGCAATGATTACGCAATCACAATCCGTACGCTTTATTGTTTCGGCCAAATCACGCATTTGTTCTTCACCATAACCCATTGCAGGAAGTATGTTTTCTATATGTGGATATGCACGGTATGTTTCTGCCAGTTTGCCTACTGCATAAGGCTTTGGATCCACAATTTCAGCCGCTCCATAGCGCTTTGCCGCGACAAGACCTGCTCCTAGTTTCATTTCGCCATGTGTTAGCGTCGGACCATCTTCAACGACCAACACACGCTTTCCGCGAATCATTTCAGGATTTTCTACACTTATTGTAGATGCAGCATCAATAACGATAGCAGTTGGATTTACTCGTTCGATGCTCTCTCTAACAGTTAGAATGTTCTGATAATCTGCACTGTCAATCTTGTTGATAACAACAACATCTGCAAGCCTGAGAGTTACTTCTCCCGGATAGTATGAAAGCTCATGACCAGGTCTGTGTGGATCTGTAACAGCAAACATCAAATCTGAATTGTAAAATGGGAAGTCATTGTTTCCACCATCCCATAGAATAACATCGCAGCCATCAGGATCATTTTCAGCAGCACGCAATATTGCCTCATAATCCACACCTGCATATATTACATTTCCACGTTCAATATGTGGTTCATATTCTTCCATCTCTTCAATGGTGCATTTATGTTTTTTCAAATCGTCGATTGTTGCAAAGCGTTGTACTTTTTGTGCTTCGAGATCTCCATAAGGCATTGGGTGACGTATTGCAATAACCTTTAGCCCATGAGCCATCAGCACTTCTGCGACACGACGTGATGTTTGACTTTTCCCACAACCTGTACGAACAGAACCAACTGAAATTACAGGCTTTGTGCTCTTAATCATAGTGTTTTTATGTCCGAGCATTGAAAATGCAGCACCGGCAGCATTAACTTTCGCACCAAGACTCATTACATAGCTGTATGGTACATCGCTGTATGAGAATACACAGGCATCTGCATCTAAATCTTTAATAATGGTTTCAAGTTCACATTCCTCATAAATCGGAATACCGTTGGGATATAGCTCCCCCGCAAGTGATGCAGGATATTTTCTATCCGCAATGTCAGGAATTTGCGCAGCTGTAAATGCAACAACTTCGTATGCAGGGTTGTCTCTGTAAAAAACATTAAAATTGTGAAAATCGCGTCCGGCCGCACCAATGATAATAACTTTGCGTGGTGTCATGTAACAATACCTCCAGTTTTATTAGTCAATTTTAGTTCTGTTAGTATATCAGTATAGGCGAATAAATTCAATGAAAATTGGCTATTTCTTATTGAGTCTGACCAGTAATCAGCAAAAATGACACGCACATTTAACTCATTAATTCTTGTACAGTTTCATAAATTATTTCAAGAGCTTCCTTCAAATGCTCCAATGATATTCTTGCAATACTGAGTCTGATTGAATTATCATACTCGTCTAAATTATAAAAAGCTCCTTTATTTGAGAGCACATAAACCTTTCGTTGCATCAATTCAGCAATTACTTTAGACGCTTTTACGCTAGAATTAATGCTGAGTGTAAAGTAGTACCCGGATTCAGCCCCAATTAAAGAAACGTACTTTGATTCCCATGAAGATGCAAATTCTCTCACAACTTTTAATTTTTCGCAAATCAATTGGTTAATTTGTACACAATGCTTTTCATATATTGAACTTTTTAGATATGCTTCATATGTCGCCTGGGAAATTAAATCGGGCATATGATAAGAGTAATAATATGATTCTTGTGATAATACCGCAAAAGTCGGTCTAAACTCACTTGGAATAACTACAACAGCAATACGTATAAGCGGAAGCACTTTACTCATGCTTCGCAGATATATACAATTTTTTTGATAGGAAAAGAAATATAATGGCGTATACTTGGGCAATTTATGCATGTTCCCGAAGTAATCATCTTCGATAATATAAACGTTATATTTGATTGCCAATTCCATTATCCTCTTTCGCTGGCGATAGTCAAGACTTGTTCCTAAAGGATTGTGATTTCTTGTAACCACATAGAAAAACTTTATATCCTCTTCTTTGAAATATTTCTCTAATATGTCTAAATCGATGCCACTTTCATCTCTTTTTATTGTTAAAACTTTTTTATTTGCGCGTTTAAGAAAGGCTACATAGTGTCTGGAACTCGGAGCTTCAATTAAGATCGTGTTTTTACCATTCGGAAACGGAGAAAGTGTAAGATGCGTAAGCATTTGAGTTATTCCTTGCACAAGGTAAATATTTTCCTTTGCCGTATAAATATCTTCACGTACTAAATAGTCATGTAATTCTTCATTTAGCGATGAAGTACCTCGAAGCGAAAGGTCTAAAGAATGTGTAGAATACATTTCCGCAGCTATGGCCAAACATTGGTGCACATCAACTATGGAAAATGAACCAATCACAGGATTTCCACTGTCTAAATAATATCCCTCGCGACTTCCTTCCTCACGCATCAAGTTATCTGCGACATAGTACCCACTTTGAGGTTTTGAAAAAATAACATGCTGTGAGCGTAGTTGCTCAAACGCCTTAATAACTGTTCCTTTACTACAATTATATTTTTTACTTATGGTAATTAACGAAGGTAATCGCTCCCCTTGCTTTATACGCTTGGCGACGATATCATCTTTAAAATCTTGGCATATGCGTTCATATATCTTCATAACACAAACTCCAATATATAACAATTAGTGTATTATACAGCGAGAAGTATAATAGTTCAATTGAAAATGTGCAAATTTATCGCTTTTCAGCTTTTTACACTGAACACTGATAGAACAGTAGATAAGATTTTCGAGAGTATTATATTGACAAAGGGGTTGTTGCAAAATACAGAAAACCGAAAAACCTGTCATCTCGGGCTTGACCGGGGATCCATGACAAAGCTTGATTCTATCAGATTGCGGCTCGGAGACCGCAATGACGAATGCTCGTTTCTGTATTTTTTTGGGGCTATTGCATCATTTTGCAACAGCCCCTAAGCCACTAATTTGTGACTGAACGTTTATTAAATATTATAGTCACTCCAATGCCTTTGTGACAATGGTGTAACAGTAATACTATTCCTCTCCGTTTATCTGACTCGAAAGTCGAATTGCATCGCGGTTAATGTTCGGAGTCCCTTCTACAGTCCCATATTCCAAACAGAAAAACGTGCCTGCACGTATATCAAGTCTACCTGTGTCATTGATAGTGATCTCACCGGTGTTGATAAATGTCGAACCAGTTACATTCTCCACTCTGCCATTAACTATTAGCTCACCACCAGGTGCAATCGTTATATTCGAACCAACACCTTGATTATTAAGCCTTCCATTTGCACTTATCACCAATGTACCTTCAACAATAAGATGGGCACCGCGATGTATATTAAGTGCAGTTTCTACCGTTAGAGTGCTTCCCGCAGGAATTATAAACGAACCATGCTGCGCAAATATGCCAAGATTTCCGCGTGTGTTGAGTACTGCATCCCTGGTTTGAAGTTGCGTAAGAAGATGATTCGGGTTTGTTCCTGTAAACTCAACCGGCGGCAAAATCTCACCCTCTATCGTGATAGACGTTGGTACCAATACATAATCAGCATCTTCAGCCAGCTCAATATCTAGGAAAGTGGACATTCCTGCCAAAGCAATACCTATATCTGTAGACCCTGTCGGCGCGTTGTTAGCAACAACGAAGCTAAGTGTCAACAATACCCCACCACTAGTGAAATCTGTCTCAGAATCGAAGCTGAATCTTAAGGAGTCACCAACAGAATCAGGCTTAATAAGTGTCAGATGCTGTGCTGTCGATACACTGCCGTGAGCAATTGAATAAGGTTCAAGCACATCTGCATCAAATTTAATGTCCAAATAACTGATGGATCCAATGCTTCTTTCATCAGGATTATCTATATAAACTTCTACCACAACTGTGTCTCCAGGTCCATATGCACTTGAAGAATCAGCTTGTAATGATATAGTAATCTCTTCATATGGTTCAACGACAGGAGCATCGCCTGTTGATCTTACCCAAGTATTTGGCCATGCTGATCCATGGTTAAATACTTCAGGTGTGGCTCCTCTGAGTTCAAAGAGTTCACAAAGCGTTACAAAAGCATATCCCATTTCTTGCATTTGCGGTATAAATATATCAAGAGCCGCAATAGTACGGACAACTTGGTTACTTGTAGGACCGTCATGTTGCAAAACAATTGCACCGTCTGCACCATTATTGTCGATAGCAGGAACTCCGCCGGTTCCAAATCTGGCTGCATTTAGTACAACATTTGCTATTGCCTGGGCATCATTTGCAGCATCCCAGTCATTTGTGTCAATTCCTGCAAAAACAAATGGCAGCCCAACATAGGTATCAAGACCATTGACATGAGCTCCAACTGCAAAGAATGTAGGACGGAAGAAGCTTGGTGTAACTCCGACCGCATTATAGATCGCAGCGTTAGTTCTAACTATTTCATCAACCATAGCATCCCATGACATTGGAGAGCCTGCAGAACCTACACCACCCGGAGCTACAATTCCTGTGTTGAAATTACGATGGGTGTATGTATGGTTTTCAATTGTGTGACCTCCGTCTATCATACGTTGGAGGACAGGAATGGTTTGAGCATTGATGTTATTTCCGTTAACGAAGAATGTGCCAACTGCACCGTGGCGTTCCAGAGCATCCAACACACCAACTGTGCCATTTGCAGCACCTAGATTAGGTCCATCGTCAAATGTTAGTGCAATTAAGTATCTAGGTTCAGGCGGCGGTGGACCAAGTGAAACCGATCTGTCTAATAGATGGCGTCTGAGCAAAGTTGAGTCCGCAGCATTTATAACTCCATCCCCATTCACATCTGCATTTTCTAGGTTGAAACCTGGATTTTTCGCAAGGAAAGCCTCTTGATCTCTTGCTGCAATAAACTGCCTTAGGAGCACAAGATCATCATCATTTACTATACCGTCATCATTCACATCACCATAATTCGGACCCGGATCTATTGTCAGTGTAAAGGCGGTAGAATGTGTGTATCCAATAGTTAGTATCAGTGTATCCCTTGTTCCTGCTAAGGTGTGTCTGTTACCTGCAAGTGTCAGGACTCCGGCGCCGTCAGTGATTTGTAGTTGTCCAGGTATTGATACTCCTACAGGAGTATTTGTTACTGCAACCGTATAACTCCCATTATCGATACCCTGTGTTTCAACCGGAAACGTAACTGTGCCTGGAATTCCCGCTCTCAATGTTCCAATTTGCTCACCTACACCAATTGTTCTGACTATTTCAGCACCGTAGAAAAGCGTAATGTTTGTGACTCCGAGGTTGGCAAATGAAATTGTCCAATTTACATGACCAATTAGAATCGCCCATGCGTTTCCTGTAAATGCAGCCATGTTTTGCTGTGTCAGGTCAAGGACATAAACTCCGGCACTTGCATTCCATGTAAAAGCCGGGTGATGATTTCCATCCAAGCTTCCGCCAGGACCAAAATACATATTAATTCCACCTGTAACTGGGACAGGCATTGCGACTTCAATTCTTGTAGCTCCTCTGAGCATTGCGGTCGTTAATCCTGGCGTGTTTGTATTTGCCCAACCTCCATGTGTATGACCCCAAGGCGTTGTCGGTGGTGGCAATGGCAAACTAAATGT
>WQWL01000027.1 GCA_009785345.1 Oscillospiraceae bacterium | reverse complement strand
CTGCTGTAGATGGCACTGTCGGAGCTTATGAAATCATTGACGGTGAAATAATACGTGTTGAGATTTCTGAGCTTAGAGTAGATGGTTATATAACGATTACATTCCAAGCAACAGTATACGAAGTTGCAGAAGGTAAGACATTCACAAACACAGCCATACTGTCTCGTGACGAAGATGGGAATGACCCTAAGTATAATTCACAGTGGCGTTATCGCTATGAAGATGAGTACGGATATGTCGGTTACTGGGGACAAAAACGTGATCCCGATACAGGCTACTATGTTTACCTGGAAGATGACGCAACGAAAAATGTACCACTGACTCCCGGTAACGGCGGCAATGGCGGCAATGGCGGTAACGGCGGCAATGGTGGCAACGGCGGCAACGGTGGAGCTGGCGGCAACGGCGGAGCTGGTGGTGCCGGAGGAGCTGGTGGTGCTGGTGGTGCTGGTGGTGCCGGAGGAGCTGGTGGTGCTGGCGGTGCCGGAGGAGCTGGTGGCGGAAAGCTTCCGAGTACCAGTGTTGAAAACAGTGCAACATTATGGGTGGGACTATTATTATTCGTACTATTGATAGGCACACGCACAGTAATTGCACTAAAAAAGAATCACGGCAAAGACAGTATACGTTTAAGCGGGAATTAGTATAACGACCCTGTTTGTGAGAGAACCCTCAACTTGATGCAACAGCATCAAATCGAGGGTTCTCGCTTGTATGGATTATAGTAAACATAATTAACCACTCAAATGGCGCAATTCACAACGTTTTATAATTAATTGTTAAGAATTAGTGTATCTTTAGAAATAAGGTGTGAAAGTGACGATGGTGTTTATCATTGCACTGATCAGTATTATGTGAAGGAGAAAGTACTACTATGATTTGGATAAAAGCAAATAAAACAAAACTGTATAGACTTGTAGCCGAATATATCTATTTACCAAAAATGAAATATACTAGCTTTATAGAAGCACCTGATCGCAGTACGTATTGCTTAGAGTGGTATACAACGGTTGGTGTATATTATCGTGCCTACTATACGTTCGTAGACGATAATCCAAGAGTAACAATACAATATAAAAGTGAACAAACTAATTCATATGTCAACCATATAGTAGACATACCTGATATCACAAACCTTATAAACAAAGGAATGATGAAAGGTGTACGCAACGAACACCAACTTAAAAATACAGCAATGAGTCAGCAATTCCTATCATCAAGCGTATGAGAATCTGAGAATCATCAAATACATAAAAACACCAAATTGGAGCATATCACAACTGATGATATGCTCCGTTACAAGTCACATGGTAGCCGTAATCAAGCGGTATGTCATGGATTTTTCGCGTATGTAACTACGTTGATATTTCAATGTGGCGCTTCGCACCAGTGGCTTTCGCCACTCATTCGCCTATCGGCGAACGCATCTCATATTAGGGCGATGAGACCCGTTCTAGCGAAAAATTCAGGACATATTGCTTGATGTAGGCGGATTTTATGCATCTGACCAGTAACCAATGCTCCAATTAATGCTAAACCCATTCGCTTAAAAAGTGGACAACTTTTATATTGATGTGATATAATTCGGTGAAAGCAAGCGACACAACACACGGAGCGGAGGTGGAGAGTTTGAATAAAAAACAAATATGGCGTGTGCTATTTATTATATTGGCAATTGTATTTATATTCATAACAGCATCCATCTTTGTGCTATTTATCACACACAACTGTTGTGAGCCAAGCATTTGTGTTCCCTGTTTAAGCATGGCTAAAATTCAAGAGGTAATGCGACAATTTGAAAACACACTAGTCATTTCTGCGATGGCTTTGCTTACCTTGCTGCTATTCCAATTTACGTTTGATGATTTAGTAAAAACACAAAGAAGCGCAAACCTCGTGCTAATGAAAATGAGACTTAATAATTAATAAACCTTCAAGAAAAGGACAAAATTACGCTCGAACAGGGTGTAGTTTTGCCTTCTTTCTCATACAAAGATATACGAAACTAAATTTAATTGAACATCTTGGAGGTTTTTTATAAATGAAACGAATTATTGCATTATTAATGACGCTAGTATTATTACTAACAAGCACAGTATTTCTTACCGCTTGTGCTGATGAAGAAATAGAAGATGTACCGCAACAAACGGACACAACAGAAATCGCGCAGCCAGAAGACGATGAAGATGATACAGATATAGAGCAGGAAGAACCCTTGCGTATAGTAGCGACAATTTTTCCGCAATACGATTTTGTTCGCCAAATCGCAAGGGACAGAGTTGAGCTGACAATGCTGATATCACCGGGTGCAGAAAGCCACGGATTTGAACCCACACCACGTGATATGATTGCACTAAATGAAGCAGACATTTTGATATATGTTGGCGGTCATAGTGATGATTGGGTAGACAATGTGATTGAATCACTGGAGCGAGAAGACATGCACCGTATTGCACTTGTTGACTTGGTGGACACACTAGAAATAGACCACGGCCATGATCACGACCACGACCATGACCACGACCATGGTCACGACCACGACCACGGCCACGACCATGGTCACGACCACGACCACGATCATGACCACGACCATGGTCACGACCACGACCACGGCCACGACCACGACCATGACCACGACCACGACCACGATCATGACCACGATCATGACCATGACCACGATCATGACCATGACCACGATCATGACCATGACCACGATCACGACCACGACCACGGCCATGACCACGGTCACAATCACCACCATCATGACGTAGACGAGCATGTATGGACATCTCCACAAAACGTAATTCTCATTGTACAAGCAATAGCAGACGTTTTGTCGGAACTTGACCCGACAAACGCTGACTTCTTCCAAGAGAATGCAGCAGACTACATTGTTGAGCTGGAAGCATTAGATGCCGCATTTAATGAAGTTACTGCTCAAGCAGTGCGCCATACTGTGATATTTGGGGATCGTTTCCCATTCTTATATTTAACCCATGAGTATGGGCTAAGTCACTATGCAGCATTTGTGGGATGCGCAACCGATACACAAGCAAGCCCCGCAACTATTGCATTTCTAATTGAAAAAGTAGAAGCAGAAAACATTCCTGTAGTATTCTATATCGAGTTTTCTAACCGTATGATTGCTGAAGTTATTGCAGAAGCAACAGGAGCCACATTATTAGAACTCCACTCTGCACACAATGTAAGTCAAGCAGACTATTCAGCAGGCGTAACATATCTAGACTTAATGTGGCGCAATGTGGAAAGCCTAAGAGAAGCATTGAGTTAATACACTTTTAAACGGGGATTAGTATAATTATAGCGTTAAAAATATTAAGAGGGAGTAACCATATGGCTCTAATAACTTGCAAAGATGCAGCCTTTGCTTACGAAGGCAAGGTTGTCGTAGAGGGGCTGAACTTCGAAGTAGCAGAGGGTGACTACCTCTGCATTGTCGGTGAGAATGGCTCGGGGAAGACAACGTTGATGAAAGGTCTTTTAGGTCTCATGCGCCCCAAGTCCGGCAAAATTGAAATGGGAGATGGACTAAAACCTACACATATTGGATATCTACCACAACAGACATCAGCACAGAAGAATTTTCCGGCAAGCGTTTATGAAGTAGTTATTTCAGGACGCTTGAACAGTCGAGGTGCCATGCCATTTTATTCGCGTCAAGACCGACACGTAGCTCTGGAGAATATCGAAAAACTCGGCATCACACCCATACGGAAAAAGAGTTTCCGAGAGTTATCAGGCGGACAGCAACAGCGAGTACTACTAGCTCGTGCTCTTTGTGCTACAGAAAAAGTGTTGCTCCTGGATGAGCCTGTTTCTGGCTTAGATCCAATCGTAACAGCAGAACTTTATCAAACAATCCAAACTCTTCATAAAGATGGGCTTACTATAATAATGATTTCACATGATGTGCGTTCAGGTGTAGAGCATGCCAATCAAATGCTCCATCTTCAAAACCGCCAAGTTTTCTTCGGCACCGCAGAGGAGTATGTGCAGACAGAAGCGGGGCGCCATTTTTTGCAAGGAGGTGAATCAGGATGGAAGTAATATTTGATATGCTATCCTTCACGTTTATGCAACGAGCGATTATTGTAGGAGTATTAGTATCACTTTGCGCAGCTCTCTTAGGCGTGAGTCTTGTTCTCAAACGTTACGCAATGATAGGCACAGGACTTAGCCACGTAGGTTTTGCGGCAACAGTAATTGCCGGTGTTGTAATCACCATTGATCTTTCACCCTTGCCGGGCTGGCTTGCAGGACCTCTTGGAGGTGTGTTTGAATTTATTGACAGTATGCCCCTGTTATTACCTCTTGCAGTAACAGTAGGTGCAGCATTTTTGTTGCTTCGATTAAATGAAAGTAGTAAAATAAACGGCGATAGTGCCGTTGCACTGATTTCCACAAGCGGTATTGCCATCGGTGTAATTGTCATGGGTGTTACAACCGGAATTACACTGCACATTTGTAACATTCTATTTGGCAGTATATTTGCAATGACACGCGCTGATATGTATTGGAGTATTGCACTAAGTATTGTGGTTATAATACTATTTGTGTTATTCTATAAACAACTATTTGCAGTTACATATGATGAGAGTTTTGCAAAAGCTACGGGAACAAAAGTCGAAATATACAAAAGCATGTTGGCATTGTTAACCGCCATCACAGTTGTGCTTGGAATGAGAATGATGGGTGCGTTGCTAATTGCAAGCTTGACGCTCTTCCCGGCGCTCTCAGCTATGCGACTTTGCAAGCGTTTTTTATCCGTTGTAATAGTAGCAGCAGTAATCGGAGTTACATGCTTCTTCGTGGGTATGGTATTCTCATTCGCACTGGATTTGCCACCTGGGGCAACTGTTGTTGGTATCAATCTAATAGTGTTCCTGTTATTTAGTTGTATAGCGTTTATAAAAAGAGGAGGTCGAGCATGAAGAAAATTTTAGTTTTTGTAATTATTGTAATGATGTTTATCCCACTTCTTAGCGGTTGCTCAGATGACAGCATTGTTGAAATTGACGAGCGTGTTTTTCTAACCATGGTAACCCATATTAGGCGGAATGCTGATGATTATGTAGGTAGAACAGTACACTTTGAAGGAATGTTCCAGAATTTTTATTGGCCTGCAACCGGACCGTTTTCCATGGTAAATCGTAATACGTGGGGCTGCTGTGGAGAAGATGGATCAATTGGATTTGATGTATACTTGGGAGATATGGAGCCACTACCTGATAATACATGGGTGGAGGTATATGGAACTTTTGAATGGTATGAAGTAGTGATGGATTTTTCAGGTGATGATGGTGGCGATAGTGAACGTGAACCTTTGCGCATATTACGTGTTAATGTAGAGTCAATAACGGAACTAGAGGAACGCGGACTAGAGTTTGTGAACCAGTAGATAACATGATAATTAACAAGCCGCCTGTTGTCACGATTGTAACGACAGGCGGTTTGATTTATGTGGGGATTAGTATTATTCTACGCCGGGGGTCTGGACTCGTCTAATATTATAATAAACTCAACCATATTACCCTTGCGCATCGCTTGCATTGTCATCTCATCCCCGGGCGACAATGTATCTAAAACACCACGGAGATCATCAAAGGAGAAAATATTCTGCCCATTGGCTGAAAGGATGATGTCACCAGGCTGTACACCTGCACGGTCAGCACCGCTGTTGATAATCACGTTATCAACAAAAACGCGCGGCTGATCGTCTAATGTCGTATTGCCAATCTGCACACCCATCACAGCGCGTCCCCGGACAAATCCGTAGTCTATAATTTCTGACGTCACACGTTGCACTACATTGGAAGGGATAGCAAAGCCCAAACCCTCGACATTCATACCACCGGACTTGGCTGTCACCACACCGACCACACGCCCTGTCATATCGACCAGCGGTCCGCCGGAGTTTCCGCTATTAACAGCGGCGTCTGTTTGTAACATGGTGAGAGGGATTCCGTCAATGTTGATTTCACGATCCAAAGCACTTACCACACCAACACTCATGGAGTTTGCAAACTCGCCCAAGGGATTGCCGATGGCGGCAACAGGCTCACCGACTAATAGTGCATCAGAATCGGCAAAACTCAAGAATGCCATATCTTGTGCATCGATTTTGAGTACGGCAAGGTCACTATACACACTACCGCCTACAAGTGCAGCCGGATGGCTGGTTCCGTCATATAAAAGCACTGAGATGGAAATTGCATTTGTAACAACATGATGATTGGTCACAATGTAGCCGTCATCAGATACGAGAAAGCCAGAACCCGACGCAGGTTGTGTTACTGGCATACCGAATACATTGACACCTTGGATTTGTGTGGAAATTGCCACAACTGCTGGATTCGCTCCTTGGAATAACGCAGGTAAGGTCAATGTGTCATGCCCGGGATTTATGTCATCCACCGGCATGATGTTATGTATTGGTTGTGTCAGATCACGAATCATGTCATAAGCATCTGCTTGCCATTGCTCCATAGTGACATCCAACTGTTCCATGGCTACATTCATATGTTGTGCGGTTAAGAATGCACCAAACATACCGCTTCCCAACATCAATACAGCAGCTACAAGTACACTGACAAGCACTCGAGCTGCACGTTTGCGTGGCTTCTTTTGCACGGTTGGGTGTTGGATTACTGTGGGGATCATATCATGCTGTGTGAGATACGTCTCATAATTGTTAGCATCATTGTAATATTGATTTTCGTCGTAATACTGATTTTCGTCAAAGCCGTTATAATTGTTCATTTAGTTGAATTCCTTTCCTCAAAGACACGACACTAATCCCTGACTAAAAACGGATGAGATTTGTGTGGATATATTTTGGCATATAGTATGGTATGGCGGAATATACTGCATAGATGTCTGGGATTAGTGTGCCTATATCTTACAATAAAGATTGCGGAAAAATTACCGAGGAGTTGTGGCAAAAGTGTGGCAAAATTTCTACATTCTATTGCCTAATGAGCGAATGTGGTATAATGGAGCAAAGCGACATAATTACTGTGAGTGAGCACAAATGAAGGACTTGTGAGGGGTTATTCTGACTATGCAAAAGTTGATTTATATTGCCGATGACGAGAGGAATATACGCAATTTAGTGAAAGCCTTTTTGGAAAAAGAAGGCTATCAAACCAAGGCATTTGAAAATGGTGATTTGCTTTTCGAAGCATTTATGCAACATGAATGCGACCTGGTAATTCTCGACATTATGATGCCGGGAAATAGTGGATTGATTATTTGTACGAAGCTCCGAGAAATCTCCGACGTTCCAATAATAATGCTCACGGCAAAAGACACTGAAGAAGATTACATATCCGGTCTCGCATTAGGCAGTGATGATTATTTCACAAAACCGTTTTCCCCTACAAAACTCACAATGCGTGTCAAGGCGATGCTCCGCAGGGTGGATATGTATACAAAAGTCGAACAACAGAGTGCAGAAATTCAATATGAAGATTTGACTATATATCCAGACAAGCTAACAGCATATTGTCGCGGCGAAGCTCTCGCTCTGACTAAGACTGAATTTAGCTTACTCACATATCTATTAGAGAATCAAGACAAAGCGGTTTCAAGAGAAGAGCTACTTAACACCATTTGGGGATATGAAAGTGCTGTAGAAAGCAGGGCAACAGACGATACAGTAAAGCGGCTACGTCGAAAATTGAGCAGCGCAAATAGTACCGTTTCTATCGAAACAGTATGGGGCTATGGTTTCAAAGTAGAGCCAAAAGCGAGGTGTGCCGAATGAAAAGTTTTAGAAAAATACTTGTTCGCAACTTCGTAGGTACGACTTTTGCGATATTACTAATAGTTTATATTTTGTTCAACGCTTTAACCAACAACTTCATCAGTACAGAAGCACAGCGAGAACTTAACAGGAGCATATCGGACGTTGAGTACATAATAGGCGCTGAAGCTCCTGTTTTTATTGTATCATCTGATTTTCCACTAACTGTGAGAATGGTGGATGACTTTTGGGTGCAATGGAACCAAATACGCACAATTCAACATCTTATGATGAACACTGATGGCATTATAATTAATGAAAATAACGAATTATTAGCACCGGACCTAAGCCGCTTGAGCGAAAGTGTTTTTACAGAAATTGTCTTATTGTCAAATTACTACGTCGAAAATAGAGCATCATTTGAATATGGGGCGATGGTTAGAGTGTCAGAAGGTGAAAACACTTATTACATGAGAACCACCAGGTTGCCGGTAACAAGTGATATATCTCTTTCATTTGTGATGTACACTGATATAACCTCGGCAATTACATTTATGGGGAATATAAATCTGACACTTGGTGTATTACTGGTAATTTCAGGGATAATTACCATTTTACTTTCTATTCTTATGTCCTCAAACTTGCAAAAGGCAGTCATGCGACTTTGTAAATATGCGGAAGTTATAGGGCACGGCAAATTTGATGGAGAAGCAGGTGCCTTCGAATATAAAGAATTTAACGACTTGGCCCAGAGTATGGAAAGCATGTCAAATATGCTAAATACATACGAGCAAAATCAAAGACAGTTTTTCCAAAATGTATCACATGAACTACGGACACCTCTCATGTCAATACAAGGATACGCTGAAGGTATTTTGACCGATGTTTTGAATAAAAATGAGGCCTCCGAAGTTATTTTGTCGGAAAGCGAGCGAATGGAACATTTAGTCAGTCAGGTACTTTATGTTTCAAGAATGGACAGCGGTGTGGATGCATTAGACATAACCAGTTTTGGTATCAAAAATCTTCTATATGACTGTGCAGGGCGTATCCAGATTCTTGCCGGGAAACGAAATATAGAAATCGCCTTTGAATTTCCACAATCTGACATAGAGTTAAAGACAGATGAGTCGAAATTGCAAAGGGTTATAGACAATATATTATCGAACGGCATTCGTTATGCTGAAAGTAAAATTACAATTGGATATTCAGCGTGCGCAGAAGACATTGAAATATCAATCACAGATGATGGAGCAGGAATTGAGCCGACAGATTTACCGCACCTTTTCGAGCGTTTCTACAAAGGAAAAAAAGGCAATTCCGGACTAGGGCTTGCCATAAGTAAGGATGTGATTGAGAAGCTGGGTGGTAACATCAGGGCGGAGAATCTAACAAACGGTTCGGGAGCAAGGTTTATTATTACTGTGCCAATATAATAAAAAGACACAACAAACAGTCCGCCTGCAGCCACAGACGGATTGTTCATTTAATTATTAATTATGTCAGCCTTCACATTATCGAAAACGCTGTATTTGGTTCATTTATTGCTAAAATTTCTGATGAAACAATTTTGACTTTTCTAAATTCATCAGGCACAAAGCGAACGTGAATTACTTACTTACCGCGCTCTGCCATAAGTACTTCAATTTCATCCTCGTTGATACCAACCATGGCTTCGCCCAGGTCTTCTGACAATTCGGCTAACAATTTTGTATCTGTGTAATTTTTTACAGCAGCGACAATTGCGTTGGCGCGTTTTTGAGGATCGCCGGACTTGAATATTCCGGAACCAACAAAGACACCTTGAGCACCCAGTCTCATCATAAGCACAGCATCCGCCGGAGTAGCAACACCGCCTGCAGAGAAGTTCAGAACAGGAAGGCAACCGTTATCATATACATATTTCACTAAATCATAAGAAACTTGCAATGTTTTTGCTTTGTTATATAATTCATCTTCATCAGCGTTGCGAAGCATATTCATCTCGCCACGCATAGTTCTCAAATGTCTCACAGCCTGAATGATATCGCCTGTACCAGCTTCGCCCTTTGTACGAATCATAACAGCACCCTCATCAATTCTACGAAGAGCTTCGCCTAAATCAGTAGCACCACAAACAAAAGGAGTTTTAAACTTCCTTTTATTTACATGCAGTGTATCATCAGCAGGGGAGAGAACCTCGCTTTCATCAATACAATCAATACCAAGAGACTCAAGAATCTCAGCTTCTACAAAATGCCCGATTCTGACTTTTGCCATAACAGGAATGCTGACAGTTTTTTGTATCTCTTTGATCAACTTAGGATCACTCATTCTAGAGATTCCACCAGCAGCTCTAATATCAGCAGGAATTCGCTCAAGAGCCATAACAGCACATGCACCAGCCTCTTCAGCTATTTTAGCCTGCTCAAAATTAGTAACGTCCATTATGACGCCACCCTTTAAACTTTGAATTTTACTACCAATTTGTTCCCAATGTTTCATTACTCAAACCTCCAAAAATGTCTTTAGCGTATTGTATTATACACGGAATATCCTGAATAATCAATTAAAATTTAGGGGTAAAACTAACCCCTAACCCCTAAACCCTAGACCCTAAAAATGTGAGTAAGCCTATAAGCCGGATTCTGTCAGAGCGTCATTCAACCGAAGCTGAAAGACACTTTGGGCAGCCATCTATCTAGGCCCAATGTTGCCAATGGGCTCAAGCCACCTCCCGGGAGCGGTCGGGCAAACCTTGCGCATTGTGAAACACAAAGCGCTGCTCCTCCCACGGTGTTGCTCCGGATAGAGTTTACAGCAGCGAAACGTCTCCGTTCGCCGGGTGAGCTCTTACCTCACCTTTCCACCCTTACTCACAACCTTGTAAAACAAAGCATGAGCGGTTTATTTCTGTTGCACTTGTCCTAAAGTCGCCTTCGGCGGGCACTACCCGCTATCCTTACCCTGTGGAGCCCGGACTTTCCTCGTGACAGACCTTTCGGCACACATCACGCGGCCACCCAGCTTACTCACAACCAACATCTATACTATTACAAATTTTGGGATATGTCAAAGAGTTTAACCCCTAAATAAGCGGTTCACAAATCTCTTTGACTTCTTGCTCCTCCTCTGCACTTACTTCAAGTCCGGAACGCTTACGATCTAAGTAAGCGATTAGCTTTGCATGATTTTCTTTTGTAAGTTTCCAAATCACCGCATGTATTGTTGAAGGAATCAAAAGAATAATTGATACTATTCCGAGAATCCCATTAATTGTAAATAAAACAAGAGGAGTTTGTGGTTGTGAAACAAGCTCCACAATTCCATTTTCAACTACCTCAATGGGCGAAACGAATCCGGTGATGCCAAGTAAAAACAATGCAAACCAGTTTGCTACAGCAGAACAACACTTGCGAACAAACTGCTGAATACCATAAAAACTACCTTCAGCACGGTAACCAAGATAATATTCTCCAATCTCAGTAACATCACCAAAGAGTGAATTATAGCCTATTAAAGTAAAACCAATGAAAATCCCAAGCACACTCGCAAGAATGTAGATGGAAAACCAAGGGCTGGAACTGGTAATGAGAAAACTCGCGGCAGCACATATCGCCCAGCCAACATTTCCAACAATTATAGCTGTAATCTTACTCGTTCTCTTTGCAAACCACGAAGCAAGCGGAACACAAAGCACCTGCGAAACAAGTAATGTTCCAAGAACGAAAGATATTTCATCAAAACGATTTAAGCTATATGTCATATAGTATGCAAATATCATTGCAATAATATCCATAGCAAGAATAGCGCCGAGATATATATACATGAATCGGCGAAAAATACGCAATCTCAAGGGCTTAAACATGTCTGCGAATGTAGCTTTTCGACCTTGAGAAAATTGTTTGCGCTCTTTGACTTTTAGAAAAACAAGGATTAAAGGGAGAGTAAAAAACAATCCAAATATGACACTCATTACAATATATCCTGTCCGAACATCCTGATATGCACCAACAATCAGCATGGGAACAACGGCACATATTATCGATGAAGTTACTGAAACAAGCATACGTACATTTGTAAGTGAAGTACGTTCATTATAATCAGTAGTAAGCTCTGCAGCCATAGAAAGATAAGGTACTTGGACTATGGTAGTTACAGTATTCATAAGCACGAAAGCAAACATGTAAAAAACAACACGTGAAATCTCAGTACCACCTGATAGCGGAAACCACATCATGACAAACGCCAGGAGAACCAGCGGAGCACCAAGTATTATATATGGTCTACGACGACCAAATTTTGTTCGTGTATTATCAGTGATTATTCCCATTCCGGGATCAGTTAACGCATCTAATAAATTGCCAACCAAAAAAACAGCACCAGCCCAAAATGGACTGATACCAACGACATTTGTAAGAAAAAATGCGTAGAAAAAATTGACTATATTGAAAAATCCACCTGAGAATATATCACCAAGTGAAAAAAACCACTTGGTTGAAGTTTTAATTTTTTCATCTGTACGATAGTATGTTTTATTGTGCGCTTTGATGAGAAAACACATCCTTTCTAGGGCTACGCCCCAGGGTCTAGGGGTTAGGGTCTACAATGCTGTCAACTTAGGAGTATCACCACCGTCATCCTGCGCGAAGTCGCAGGATCCAGCAATAACAGATGGCGTAGATTCTGCGACTACGCGCAGACAGAATGACGATGACAACCTCTTGACTGCATTGCTAGGGTCTAGCTTGTGAAGCCATACAATGCTACTGTATTATGCGTACCAAACAACCATAACGTATCGTAACATGGAAGTGCCTAGTATGCAATAGAAATACGTGCAGTTAGCGAACCCCCAAACTTGACTTGTATGCAAAAAATGATGTATAATATGCGAAATTATGATGAATAAGATGAGAAAAGAGAGTGAGGGGTACAGCTATTATGAAACAAAATCTACAGAATGTGAATCAACCAAATACGAATGAACTACTCAATCGTGACATCGAGCTGCTAGATAAGATGTTGGAAGAAATTCTGTTTACACATGGTGGGCAAAGTCTCGTGGACAGAGTTAAGAAAATCAGAGTGTTAGCAACATCCTGGCGTGCCGATGAGCATGCAGATATATCTGATGATGACATCAAATCAGAAATAGCTGCACTTGGCTTCGACGAACGACAAGATGTAATCCGCGCATTTACAGCATTTTTACATCTGGTGAATGTTGCCGAGCAAAATAATCGAATTAGAAGACATCTTAGTTATGAGCTGGAAGAAAACAAAACATCTCAGCCGTTTTCTGTAGAAAATGCAATTGTAAACCTGAAAGAAGCAGGCTATAACGCCGAAGACATCAAAGACGCATTACCCCATTTGTCGATAAGATTGATAACAACTGCTCACCCAACCGAAGCGACAAAGCGCTCAATACTGGATATCAAAAAGAGATTGAGTCTTAGATTAAAAGAACTTGATAACCCAATGTTATCAGAAAAAGAAGTTGAGTTTATCAAAGAAAATATACTAAACGAAGTTGCAATACTATGGCAATCAAATGAACTTTCAAATCAAAAACCAGGTGTTTTAGATGAAGTCAGAAGTGGCCTATACTATTATGAACACACACTATTTGATATATTGCCTGATATTCATCGTGAAATGGAAATAAGTTTACGTAAACATTTTCCTGAAGTAGAGTGGAAAGTTCCTAATTTCCTTCGATTCGGCTCCTGGATCGGTGGTGATCGTGACGGAAATCCATTCGTTACACATGATATAACATGGCAAACATTGGCACTACAACGAGAATTGATCATTGAGAAATACAAAGAAGCCTTTGATCACTTAATTGATCGCTACAGTTATTGTACAACCAGAATCAAAGTTAGCGACGATTTAATTGAACTTATTGAATCAAAAGAAAACAAATATCTTACAAATTGCACAAAATGGCCGATTGAAACTGAAATGTACCGTCGTGCATTAGCATTCATGCGTTTTAGACTGACACAGGTCGGCATATCAGAAATGGGCTACAAAAATCCGGAAGAACTTTTAGACGAGCTAAGAATTATCCGTGAAAGTTTAAAACACCATCTGCCATCGCATGATGAACTAAGGCGAATCAACAGGATTATCCGTCAAATTAAATTATTCGGATTCCATCTGGCTTCACTTGAGGTGCGAAATCATAGTGGTGAGCACGAAGAAGCCATGAATGAAATACTTGATAAAGTAAACATTGCAAAAGATTATGCATCATTATCCGAAGAAGAAAAGCAAAAAACATTGAATTATGTACTTAGTGACCCACGCCCATTGCTACTACGTGGCGAGAGTTATTCAGAAAAAACACGCGAAATGATTGCAACATTCAAAACAATTAAGCGTGCCCATGATGAATTCGGAGCGATTGCTATACCTACATACATTATAAGTATGACGCAATCCGCAAGTGACTTGCTTGAAGTACTTGTATTTGCAAAAGAAGTAGGATTATATTACTTGCATCCGGACGGTCAAATAACAACTACATTGAAAATTGCACCATTATTTGAAACAATCGGAGATTTAGCAACAGCGAAGTCAATAATGCGTCAAATGTTCGAAATGCCGATTTACAGACATCATGTGAATTTGTTGGATGACTATCAAGAAATAATGGTGGGATATTCTGACGGAAGCAAAGACGGTGGCACATTGACTGCAAACTGGAAAATCTACAGAGCACAAATTGAAATAAATCAATTAGCAAAGCAGTATGGTATTCATGTTGAATTCTTCCATGGTAGAGGTGGATCGCTCGGACGCGGAGGCGGTGCTCTAAACCGAAGCATAGTATCTCAACCACCACAATCAGCTCTAAATGGAGTTAAGATTACGGAGCAAGGAGAGGTACTTTCAACGCGATATTTACTACCGGAAATCGGATTCAGAAACTTAGAGCAAGCAGTATCGACCTTGCTTGAAACCGTTACAAAAGCATTGAAAACTGCAAAAAGTGGTGACGACGAGCATCTTGAGCAATACTGGATAGATTCTCTGGATGAAATATCAGAGGCTGCATTTAGAAAATATCGTTCACTCATTTTTGAAGATGAAGATTTATTTGCATATTATAATGATGTTTCACCGCTGAAGAATTTTGCGAACTTGAATATAGGCTCGCGTCCAATGCACAGAGTGGCGAAACCTAGCTTCACCAGTCTACGTGCCATCCCATGGGTATTTGGCTGGATGCAAAATCGCCAATTGCTACCGGCTTGGTATGCAGCAGGCACTGGCCTTAAAACATTTAGAGATGCAAAAGAAGGCAATCTTGAACTCATGCGTAAAATGTATAAAGATTGGCCGCTATTCAACGCAATCATTGACAACCTCCATGCAGCACTGATGAAAGCTGATATGGAAATAGCCAAAGCATATATACCTCTAGCAAAGAACCAAGAAGCAGCACAGCGGATATTTGCCAATATTGTGGAAGAATATGACCTTACGAAGAAAATGGTTCTAGAAATTTCAGAGGTTGACGAGCTATTAGCACATGTTCCAAATGTCAGAGAACTAGCACTGCACCGCATTCCGCACATTGACCCGCTTAACTTCTTACAAGTAGACTTATTGAAAACACTATATGGCAACGGTGAAGTCAGCGAAGAAGAAGAGCGCATGCTGCTCACACAATTATTGCTAACAATAAATGGCGTAGTAACAGGTCTCCGAAACACAGGATGATGTAGTAATCCGTGATTACGTACTTGACTCCAATGCAAGTAGCTAAAGGAATCGTTTAACCCAATTCCCCTCTATGGAGGGGTGGCGCGTAACGCCGGGGTGGTCAAGGGAGCGTATCCTATAAATATTTATTTGAGAAATTAGAAAAAGGATAATATATTCATGAAAAACATTAAAGCCGTGGTATTAGCAGCCGGCAAGGGAACAAGGCTGCACTCCGATGAGATTGACGCACCAAAAGTAATGCGCGAAGCACTTGGAAAACCTCTACTTTGGTACGTACTGGATTCACTGTCATTCATTGATAAAAAAGACATAATTCTTGTAGTTGGATATAAGAAAGAAAGTGTAATAGAAAGATTCGGCGAATATCCATACGCTGTGCAACATGAGCAACTAGGCACAGGACACGCAGTAGCAGCAGCGAGCGATGAACTAAAAGACTTTGACGGTGCACTACTTGTTTGTTACGGAGATATGCCTGCCATCCAACAAGAGGTGTATGAGAATTTACTGAGAACACACTTTGAAGAAGGCAACAGTTGCACGCTTTTAACAGGTGAATCAACACTAGATATGTCATTCGGAAGAATAGTACGTGACGATAATGGCGGATTCGTACATGTGGTCGAAGAAAAAGACTGTACACCCGAGCAACTCAAGATAAAAGAGCTAAACACAGGTGTATATGTTTTCGACACGCCAATGCTATTAAGTGCGCTAAAGGAACTAAAAAACGACAACAGCCAAGGCGAATACTACGTCACCGATGTTCCGGCAATAATGCGAGAACACGGCGCAAAAATTGGAATATACAAGCGAAATCTCGGCGATGACATAATAGGCGTAAACACAGCTGAACAATTAAAGCTGGTAGAAAAAATACTAACCGCAAGATAAAAGATAATAAAATTACGATAATTAATTGTTCTAAATGTGCAATAATAAATCTTTTACACGTTTCTCTTCAAAGCATTGACTTACAGTAATAAAAGCAGTAAGTTTAGAGACGACAAGCAAAAGAGTGGTAAGTTGCTCCCTCCGGATTAAGGAGGCAGCATGGAAATATCTGACCTGATTGAGTTTATCAAACTATTGAACGCATTAGCAAAACTAGCAAAACTAATAGTTAAAACACTCAAGAAGCGAATGAAAAAGCCACCGTAAATACGGCAGCTCTTCCCCAATTGAGTTTAAATATTGGGAGTAGCTGTCTATGCAGGACAACCACTCGATTGCTTGCATTGTAACATATGTCCACTGTCTTGTCAAAAAATTCTGTTTTGCTGACGGTGTCAAGTTGTTCTATCTTTTGCATGCGATACAATAAAAATTACCAAGAATTACAGGTCAAACATTAGCTCGTGCCGGGCAAATGGTTGACCTAAGCTATTTTTAGAAATTAAAAAATTATTTTTAATACCTTTTCACCCACCATTTGGGTGCATAAATCGATAAAAACTAAAATTAATTATCTACGTTTTCAACATTTATATAAACGTTAAAACGGTTGTTGTGCTTGATATATCTGCATTTTTGCTGTTGACAAATGCTGTCATATCTGTATAATACAAACCTGGGGTTAATTTTCAAAGACGAGAGAAAAATACACGGAAAGCCTTTGAAAACCTCATGTCGGAAAGACCGACGTAAAATAATCCTTGCTCCTAACGAGATTAGGGGCCGAATAGACCAGAAGGAGGTGTAACCAGCATGGCAAAAACTACTGCCAAATACGAGCTAATGTACATTATTGATGTGGACCTTGGCGAAGAACTAATTGCTGCGACAGTTGAGAAGTTTAAATCTCTAATTGAATCGCACGACGGCACGGTAAATGAACTTGATGAAATCGGCAAAAAGAAACTTGCATATTTAATCAACGATAAGCCTGAAGGGTATTATGTACTCGTCAAGTTCGAATCAAGCCCGGACTTCCCGGCAGAGCTTGACCGAGTTCTCAAAATAACAGACGGCATTATGCGCTCGCTAATTACCGTCATCGAAGAGTAAAAGGAGAACAAAATTATGAACCATATAGTAATCATGGGAAGGCTCACACGTGATCCGGAGCGTCGTGAAACACAAACAGGAACTCCGGTAGCATCATTTTCGCTTGCAGTTGACAGAGGCTATGCTTCGAGAGATAGCGGCGAAAGACAAACAGACTTTATTGACGTTGTTGCATGGCGCGGTACTGCGGACTTTGTAACAAAGTACTTTGCAAAAGGACAAATGTGTGCTGTTTCAGGACGTTTGCAAATGCGTGACTGGACAGACAAAGATGGCAACAAACGCCGTAATGCAGAAGTCGTTGCCGACCAAGTTTACTTTACGGAGAGTAAAAAAAGTAGGGATGCAAGCATTGGTGCTTCAGAACCTAAAGAAAGCTTTGGCGCGGGATACTCAACTCCAGTAGAAACATCTGATTTTGCAGAACTAGATATGGATGATGGAGATCTACCATTCTAACAAAGTGACATGAAGTCTCAACTGTATGAGACGTAATACTAAGAATAATGACTTTGCTTGTGAAGTTTGTAAAACACTTAAGCAGAGACTGTAGAAAGGAATGAATACAACTTGGCATATGATAGAGAATCAAGACCCAATCACAGACGTAAGAGAAAAGTTTGTCAGTTTTGTGTAGACAGGGTTCAAGATATTGATTATAAAGATGTAGTAAGACTACGTAAATGTATGTCCGAGCGCAGCAAAATTCTGCCTCGCAGAACTACAGGTGTATGTGCAAAGCACCAAAGACGCTTAATGGTAGCAATAAAAAGAGCACGTCAAATAGCTCTACTACCATATGTAACAGACTAAAAAAATTGCGGTTCAATATTGAACCGCAATTTTTTTAGTCTGTCAGGGGTTAGGGTCTAGGGTTTAGGGGTTAGTTCTAGAACATATATCATATGATAAATTGTGATAGCTCAAATAATTCGAGGTGGTATATTACGTTTAGGAATATTATGGGTCGAAAACTAACCCCTAACCCCTAATATTAATATGTACATCACGCAATTGTTCTTTTGTGACTTCGCCCGGAGCGCCTAGCAAGTAGTCTTGAGCATTACTGTTGAGCGGAAATGCGATTACATCACGAATAGTTTCCTCTTCAGCCAGCAACATCACGATTCTATCAATTCCGGGAGCCATGCCTGCATGGGGTGGTGCTCCATATTGGAATGCGTTATACAATGCTCCAAATCGCTCTTTAAGTTCTTTTTCAGAATATCCGGCAATGGCAAAAGCCTTCTTCATTATCTCAGGCGAATGATTACGCACAGCGCCTGATGAAAGCTCGATACCGTTACAAACAATATCATATTGATACGCATAAATTTCGAGGGGGTCTTTACTTTCAAGAGCATCAAGACCGCCAACAGGCATTGAGAAAGGGTTATGTGTAAAATCTATACGCTTTGTATCAAAGTTATACTCATACATGGGGTAGTCGGTTATGTAGCAAAATTCAAACGAATCCGTGTCCACAACCTCAAGTGTCGTGCCGAGCCATGTTCTAATTTCACCTGCAAGACCGTCGACAACAGCTTTAGCATCGCAAATGAAGAATAATGTGTCGCCATTTTTCATGCCAAGTGACTCAATAAGTTCATTGGTTTGTTCAGTGGACAAAAACTTCTCAATTGGACCCTTGAACAAACCATCAGCAAGTGTCAAGTAACCAAGCCCCTTCATTCCAATGCTGGTTGCAAACTTCAAAGAATTATCAAAGAAGCTTCTCGGTCTGCCGGAACAATCGGCAACAATACCGCGTACAGGCTTTCCTTTGAATAGTGGAAACTCGACTTTAGAGAAAAATTCCGTAAGATCACAGATAACAAGTGGGTTTCGCAAATCAGGTTTATCTGTTCCATATTTCAACATAGATTCATCATATGTAATGCGCCTAAAGGGAGGGGGAGAGACCTTCTTTTTTGTAAATTCAGTAAATGTTTCGTACATAACCTTTTCGCCCACAGCAAAAACATCTTCCTGTTCAGCAAAAGCCATTTTAAAATCTAGCTGATAAAATTCGCCGGGTGAACGATCACCACGAGCATCCTCATCGCGGAAGCACGGCGCAATTTGGAAATACTTATCTATACCAGACACCATTAAAAGCTGCTTAAATATCTGGGGAGCTTGTGGAAGTGCATAAAATTTACCCTTGTGCTTGCGACTAGGTACAAGATAATCACGTGCACCCTCAGGAGACGATGCAGTCAAAATAGGAGTCTGGACTTCGAGAAAACCAAGCTCAGTCATTTGTTTTCTGATGAAACTTATTATATTTGCACGCAAAACAATATTATCACGCATCATAGGATTACGAAGGTCGAGATAACGGAACATGAGACGCAAATCCTCACGTGTAGACATAGACTCATTTATTTCAAATGGCAACATGCTTTTGCATGTACCCAAAATCTCAAGATTATCAGCAAAAACCTCAATGTACCCTGTATCCTGCTTAGTATTTATTGTGTCCTCGCTACGAGCGCGTAATTTTCCTGTTATTGAAATAACGGTTTCTCGATGAACACCCTCAAGCATTGAATCATCATGCAATACAATTTGCATTTTCCCGCTATAGTCGCGTAAATCAAGAAAAATCACACCGCCGTGGTCGCGAAAACGGTCAACCCAACCGGATAGCCGCACCTCATCACCGATATTTTCTTTTGTTAACTCCAAAGCAAGATGTGTTCTTAACATATTAATGATCATTCCTTCACTGTAATTTTCTGACACAAACCGACCATGAATAAGTTATGGTCATTTTGTGTATTAATTTGCGGTTTCCCACAGGGAAAGCAAAAAGGCACATTGCTAGTTTGAATTTATTCAAACATTATGATTATTCCTTGTCATAGCATTTATGTTTTGTGAGATAAAGAACTGATTAATCAGCGTTTATCAGAAACAGCAATACAGCATTTGGCTAGATATTGCGAAGGATCTACAGTGCAAATCTCCTCCTGCAAGTAGATCGTAAAGACAGGACCGGCGAGAATGATATCATTCTCTAATGCATATGCAGCCATACGTTCAGGCAAATCGCCTAACTCACCATAGTAACCACGCGCATATCCAACGAGAAAGTTTCCAGCCTTTCGTACATAAGTACCAATTGGGTCAAGAGAAAAAAAGTTATCCGGACAACCGGGACGACTTATGAATGTTTCCATATCATCATGGCGCCCGCCAACAGGAAAACTCAAACTAACTTGATACTCGCGCAAATGAGCAATATGTTTAGCGAGGGGATCAAGAAAAGTATCACCATCTTTATACTCATTACGAGGCCACATAATCATTTCTCTCTCATCCAGATATTCTACAGATACCTTGTTTTCATCAACTCTCATGCCCATTTGAATTAATTCGCGTCTTGAGTGAATTACTGAATACCTATATCGCAAATTACGCATTTCCATATCCATGCGTTTTTCAATTTTTTGGAGTAACAATAGAAGCTTTTCAGGATCTCGCTGTTCTCGAAGATCTGCAATAACCTTGAGCGGTATGTCCAGCGAACTTAAAGTAGTTACAAAGTTGAGAGCGTGCAATTGCGCAAGGGTATAGTGTCGATAATTATTTTCTGGATTTCGTGCAACCGGAGAAAATAGCTCAATTTCATCCCAATATCGCAATGTAGAAGCCTCAATATCAGAAATTTTCGATAACTCTTGAATAGAGAGAGTTTTTCTCATCTGACAGCACCTCATTTCGACAAAATATTATATTTATTTTACATGAGATAAGAGCAAGTTGCAATATGCATAAGCAACAATAAAAAGTACGTGCAATTCAAGAAATGTTAAAGTAGCTTTAAGATTCGCCACTAAATTCTTGTAAAAAAAAGAGAAATATCAAAACTAGCAAAAAAATTATCATTAATAAATTTTGAGTTTTGAGCAAGAAGTGTGTAAAAATTTGTAGAAAATTAATTTTGAATGTTTAAAATTCTACAAGTTTCAAAGCTAAGATAAGAAAATGAAAAAAACATGGAAAATTTTTCAAAAACCTATTGACCTTAAAGCTACTTTATAGCGTATCCTTTTCTTGTAAACAAAAACATCTCTCAAGGAGGAAGGAACAATGACTTTAGGAGAAAAATTAAGACATCTCCGTCTAAAAACAAAAAAAACTTTACATGAGCAGGGTAGAATACTGAAAGTATCTATGAATTCAGTATATAGGTGTGAGCATGATATTGCGGTACCTAGAAAATCCATGCTTAAAAAAATGGCAGATCATTTTGAGACCCCATTAGATTGGCTACTATCTGATATCGCAGCACCATCACTTGCACGTGATCTTGAAGAAACATTGCTGTCAATCTTTAGAGAACTCCCCGATGTACTCAAACACAAAGCGATAAAACTTATCGAAGTGATTCATAGTGAAGCGAAAGAAAAAGAGTTGGCTAACGGCAACGGCAACGGCAACTAATTTACCTAAGTCTTACCTTGTAACACTATTTGCTACAAGTTAAGATAGCGAGCATCTGGGTAGTAGACTGCTCCCTCCGTTTTTTATAAGGAGAGCAGTATGGAAATATCTGATGTAATTGAGATTATCAAACTATTGAACGCATTGGGGAAACTAATCAAGTTTATAGTTAAGGTGCTCAAGAGGCGAACGAAAAAGCCACCGTAATGTACGGCGACTCTTTCTCTAAGACAATAAATCTTCAGGGAGCAGTCGCCGTTACCAGCGGCAACTACCCAGTGCTTGCATTATAACAAATGAGCTACGCACTTGTCAAACACTTCTCACTGTCAGCGCTTCAAGCCCAGCACAATCGTAACTAGTCACAGATTAGCCGTAATCAAGCGGTATGTCTCGGGTTTTTCGCGTATGTAGGGCGATGAGACCCGTTCTAGCGAAAAATTTGAGACATATTGCTTGATGGAGGCGGATGGTATGCGTAGTGTGATTAGTAACGCACAATCAACTCATTTGCTAACGGTAATGTTTCGATCCAATCACAGACCACATGCCAATCAGGCAGACGATGATTGCGACGTTGTTCATATATATTTCGCAAACAACGATAATTCGTAATCATACCAGCCATTAACTCAAAGCCTGATGGGAGATTATATAACAAATCAAGGTATGCACTCTTTTTCTTTGCTGGCTCAATAGCGCCATCTATGCTATTGTAAACATCCTGTAAATTCTCTGCAATTTGAATTGCATCCCTACTGGTATGGGTATTGCAACATTCACCAACCTTGAAAAAAGCAACACGATGCATGGTGCTCATAGAAGAGATGAACGTCAAAAAACGATAACGCTCTGCTTCAACCCAAGCTTTGTTGGAAAGAGTCATGTCAAATGTAACAGTTATACCTGACAAAAACTGATCATGACCACCACCTTTAGCATTTGCGAGTTTAATTGCACGCTTGATGTGCAGGTTTTCCAAATCTCCACCTATACGCGCACTACGAATTGACGTAACCTCAGAGTCAAATTCATCAATAGTGGGCGCTTTTTGCAACATCGGGTAACTGCTGCGAAAAATTGACTCATCTAAACCGAATATTTGAACATTATTAATACTTGCCATAACATGCTCCTCATACAATCTATTGTAATGAAATTATAATACTAATTCCCATATAAATAGGACCAAAGAAATTGTACTATATCCAAAGTCAAAAGTCTATATTTGAATTACTTGAAAAGATAAACTGAAAATTAATAAATTGAATTACGTAAGAAGAAATGGTAGAATAGTTTTCGGTAAATTACCCGAATATTTTCTATGAATGGAGCACTAAGCATATGTTCAAAATTATTAGCACACGAGAAGCAATAGACATGATTAAAGATGGAGATTGTATAGCAATAAACTCATTTTTAGCATGGTCAAACCCTGAATCACTTCATGATGCAATATATGAAAAGTTCGTCGAAACAGGCACCCCAAGAGACTTAAGACTCTTCTGTGCTGCAGGATTCGGAATTTGGGACGAAAATCGATACTCAGAACGCTATGTTAAGCTGGGGGCAGTTAAAGAAGTCATTGCAGGTCACTTCGGTAGCATGCTTGTAACAACGAAAATGGCACTTGCTGGAGAGATTGAAGCATACTGCCTGCCACTCGGTGTTTTATCACACACAATTCGAGCGGCAGCAGCTGGAAAAGACTGGCATGCAAGCGAAGTTGGACTTGGTATCTTCTGCGATCCACGTGTTGACACATATGCTCTTAATGATAAATCAAAAAAAGAGTTGGTAAAGCTCAAAGAAATTGAAGGCAAAGAGTATCTTCTATATGATACGCCAAAAATTGATATTGCATTCATAAAAGGGACAACTGTTGACCCAAACGGAAACATTTCATTTGAAAAAGAATACCTGATGGTAGATGCCCTGGCAGTTGCGCAAGCAACAAAGCGCAATGGTGGTAAAGTCATTGTTGAAGTTGAGCGCGTCAGCCACGTATTTTCGCGTCCGCGCAATGTAATAGTGCCGGGGATTTTAGTAGACGCAGTTGTGGTGTGTGAAAAAAGTACGGAGAAAATGGAGTACAATCCTACATTATCAGGTGATATTCACGTACCGGCAACGCATATGGATTACTATATCAACAAGATTTCAGAGAAAGCGAAAAAAACAGGAACAGACGGAAAATATCGAGATACAGCAGCCGATATAATAGGTGACCGTGCTGCACGAGAGCTAAAACCCGGAGATATTGTTAATATTGGAGTAGGCATACCGGAAAATGTCGGGAAACATGCATCGAATCAAGGAAAACTAAAAGATATCACCATCACAGTAGAAGCCGGCGGCATAGGCGGACTGGCTGCACCGGGACTTGCATTTGGCGCAACAATTGGCGCAGACATGATATCAGACATGGCAACACAATTTGACTTTTATGATGGCGGTGGACTAGATATCTGTTTCCTTGGAGGCTTGGAAGTTGATAAGCATGGAAATGTCAATGCCCATAAGATGAAAGGCTATTTTTCAGGAATTGGCGGATTTGCTAACATAACCTACGCCACGAAAACCATAGTGTTTTGCTTGAGCTTTAGTACAAAAGGACTCAAGGTTACAAAAAACGGTGATGATATTACCATTGAAAGTGAAGGCTCTATTAATAAATTTAAAGATGAAATAACAGCAATTAGCTTTTCAGGAAAACGCGCACTAGAACGCGGACAACGAGTTATATATATTACAGAACGTTGTGTATTCCAGTTGACTGATAGCGGATTGAAGTTATTAGAAGTATATCCCGGAATCGACGAAAAAACTCAAATCCGCGACCTACTAGACTTCGAGGTGTGACAATGATAGGTAACTTCAAACGGTACGATATGACACGCCGTCCGAATAGACAATGGAACATACTGCGACCAATCACATGGCTGCTCTGCTTTCCTGATTGCATTTTTCATAGAGCACGAATAAACAAAAAAGAAATGCCGGCGGATATAAAACCGCCGTATTTTCTACTTTGTAACCACAATGCTTTTCTGGATTTTAAAGTTATGACAAGGGCAATCTTTCCCCATCGTGCAAATTACGTCGTGGCCATCGACGGCTTTATCGGCAGGGGGTGGCTTTTACGTGCGGTTGGTTGTATCTGCAATCGGAAGTTTGTAAAAAGCATCAATCTGGTAAAAAACATGCTATATGCAAGAAATCTTGGAGATGTCGTTGTCCTATTTCCAGAAGCCAGGTATTCATTGTGCGGAACAACAGCGGTTTTACCAAAATCTTTAGGTAAGATGGCACGCAAAATGAATATTCCGGTTGTTACGCTTATGATGCATGGACATCATATAAACTCACCGGTTTGGAATGTCGGGAATCGCAGAGTAAAGCCGATAGAATCAGAACTCAAACTCTTATTTACACAAGAACAAACACAAAGTCTAAGCATTGATGAACTAAATGATAAAATTGTCGAAGCATTTCAATATGATGACTTTGCTTGGCAGAAAGAAAAGAACATAATTATAAAGAAAAAACCTCGTGCAGAAGGACTGCACAAGGTTCTATACCAATGTCCTGCATGTTTGGTTGAGTATAAAATGTCATCAAACGGATCTACATTACGATGTGAGAGTTGCGGTAAAACATGGACTATGAGCGAACTTGGTGAACTCAAAGCTCAAACGGGGGAGACTGAGTTCACACATATCCCGGATTGGTATGAATGGGAATGCGCCAATGTGCGAAAAGAAATAGAAGATGGAACATATTCATTTAGTTCCCAAGTCCGCGTAGAATCACTTCCGAATGATAAACGCTTCATAGTGTTCAAAGAACGAGCCATGCTAACCCATAACATAGAAGGCTTCAGATTAGTGGGGTCATACGAGGGCGAACCATACGACATCAAGTGGCCTGCAACATCAATGAACTCATGCCACATCGAATTCAACTATAAAGGTCGCGGCGATTGCATAGATTTAAACACAAGTGATGACACACTATATCTATACCCAGAAGGCAGCAATGATTATTCCGTAACAAAAGTAAGCATTGCCACAGAAGAACTGTTTATTAGGGGCGAGCTTGCCCATTAATCAAAGAGTGCGGAGACCTTTCCTAGAACGTCTATAATCTCAAGAGCTTGCGGACAAATGGCTTCGCAAGCACCGCAAGCTGTGCAGTCGCTAGCTTTAACACGTCCACCAGTCATCCATCTGTATGTACCATCAAGATTAGTTGTTGTTTTGTGTACGAGATAATCATTGTAAAGATTTAGCAGTCCGGGAATAGGTATATCAACCGGGCAACCCTTACAATAATCACATGAAGTACACTGAATACGTGGTACAGACTTTAAGATTTCAACAGCCTTATCAATAACTAAAAGCTCATCTTGGTTCAAGGGCTTAAAATCAGCATAAGTTTCAATGTTGTCAGCCAACTGCTCAAACGTACTCATACCGCTAAGAGTTGTAAAAACACTGTCAAGTTGTGCGATGAAACGTAACGCCCAAGAAGCGATTGAAACCTTTGGGTTTGCCTTAAGCATAAGCTCCGCAATCGGAGAATCTTCGCTAGCAAGCTTTCCGCCGAGAAGTGGCTCCATAATTATGACAGGTACATCATGCTTTTGAGCAATTTCATATAGACGGCGACCATTAACTTTCGGATTATCCCAATCCCAATAATTAATCTGAAGTTGTACAAATTCAGTTTCAGGATGTTTCGTCAAAATAACATCCAAATCATCTGCCGGTCCATGAAATGAGAATCCCATATGGCGAATTTTACCCTGCTCTTTCAACTTTGCAAGATAGTCCCAAGCACCAAGCTTCTCACACAGCTCATTACTTGTTGCATTTATACCGTGCAGTAGGTAAAAATCCAGATAATCAGTGCCTAGTCGCTCAAGAGAAGTATTGAAGAAATACTCCAAAGGTTTTTCAGCATTTACCATTCCAACAGGGAGCTTAGAAGCAACCTGAAAGCTCTCGCGAGGATGACGCTTTATGACAGTTTCACGCAATGCTACCTCCGCACCATCATAAACATAAGCAACATCAAAATACGTCCCACCGTTATTTAAAAACGTGTCAGCCATTTTATTCACTTGCTCAGTATCGAGTTCACCATTTATTTTGGGTAGGCGCATATAACCAAAACCCAATTTCCCAATTTTGTCAAAATTAATAGAACTTGCCATGTAAAGCCCTCCTATTTAAATATCGTAATATATATCACATTATATAGCATGAACATAAAAAAAAGAACCCCTAAAGATTCTTTTTTGAAATTTAGAATAAATCCCAAACCGAACTCTCACCAAAGTAGGTTAGCGTTACTCTTGTATGTGTAATAGTTCTTTTAATGCTACTTGTAAGACTCCAGAAAAATTAATATTCGCTTGTTCAGCTCTTTCATTCAACCACTCATCAGGCTCTAATGAAATGATACATCCATTTGGAAACTTCTTCATCTGTCTTTGCTTCATAAAAATATTTTTGACAAGTCAATGCTATTTATGGTAAGATGCAAGCAATTGGGTGGCTCCTTTGCTTGGGATGGTCACCCCTCTATGTCGAGTAGAGTCGATAGGAGCGCCATGCCTTAACAAAACTTAGGGTGTGGCGTTACTTCTTTTTACGGAAGATATCTACCACGAGTTGAACAACAGCAATGACTAACATTAATAATGCAATAGTCTCAAGTAGTGTCATAATGCACACACAATTAATCGGAACAGTCATAATTCACTTAACAATAGGACCAAAAACAACGCAGCACAGAGACAATCACTCTGTGCCTTTTTCTATTTCAGCAATAATCATACGGTTTCATGCAAAGTTGTTATTGAGCTTGTTCCATTTTCTACAATACTTCAGCCCCGCAACACCCCAAAACTAAAACTTGCAATTCGACGCAAAAAATGTACATTTGGGGGAGCGTGTCATATATCATATAAAAATCCGTATATACTTCAAAGCAAACTATTTGTGTTAGGAGGGCATGGGATTGTTTTTGAAAGAAGATACTTCATAGATAGTGCGAAAACGCACACAAATGAAGCAAATCCACAATATGAATGTAATCTATTAAAGAAAGGGAAAGTCAAAACTAAATGAAAAGATTTAAGATGAGCTTAACAAGCAAAAAGAGATTGATCAGCCTGATAATGACAATCAGTCTGATTGTCGGTCTATTTGGCATGGTCGCAACAGCACTCGGCAACGACTATGATACAGCAGTCGCTTATGATGACGTTTATGCAAACGTAGAAAGAGCGGCACCGGAAAGCGAACAAGTAGACGAACCCCAAAGTGAAGAACCAGCTGCAGAAACAGACGAGCCGGAATACGTGGCATATCCGGAAGAAGAAGCAGAGCAAAAAGATGAAGCTAATGCAGAATCTGACTCATATGCATATAATGAAGAAGATACATATTATAATGAGTATGACGAAGAATACGAATACGCAGAATATGACATCATCACGATTGCTGTAATCGAAAGACTAGACGGCGATGTAGACGTAACTGTATTACCTTATGGGACAGAGTACGTATACAACGTAGAAGAAGATGAAGAAGGCAACCTAGAAGTAGCCATTACATTCCCGCCAAGCACAGAAGGTGATATTGAAAAGGAAAACGTAAGAGTTCCATCTGCTTGGGATTTTGATATTGAAACTGACCTGAGCGGTTATACGACAGTTACTGTTTTAGGGTTTGTGCCGTTATTGGATTTCAATGTTGGCACTCTTGCTGAATTGCGTGCACTTATGGAAAGTGGTCAGGTGCAAGATGGTGATGCGATAACTCTATCTGCGGTAATCGTTATTCCTGAGGGTGATTCGCTTAATTTGGAATTCGGCGGAGCTAATGTAACAATTCTAGTTAATGGTACACATCGTCATTTCGACGTACGTGGTATTTTATACTTACAAGATGGCGTTACATTACGCGGGAATCGCCCTGATAATTTTACTTGGCCCGTATGGTCACAAACTACATATGTAGCAGATCTTAGAGCAATTATGAATGCTACAGCACCCATAACTGTTTGGCCTAATGGCGGCGGTGTAATTCTGAATCATGCCGACGCTACAGTTGAGATGAATTCAGGTAGTATAATAAGTGGTTCTCGTGGAACTGCTCATGGTGTTGGAGTACGTGTTGTTCAAGGAACGTTCAATATGAACGGCGGTGTAATAGAAGATAATTTTTCGACTGCGGGTGGTGCAGGTGTCGGTGTTGTTGGACATAATAATGGTTCATCAACATTCCGAATGTATGTCAATGCAATCATCAGAAACAATGTATCTACTGGTGCAGGTGCAGGTGTTCATGGAACTACTTCTTTCGAACAAGATGCTTCCAATATCTATGTATTTGGAGGACTGATTCAAGGAAATGTCGCTGGCGGAGCTGGTGGCGGTGTTCGCATATATGCAAATACAAATTTCTATTTACTTGATGCTCAAATTGTTGGGAACAAGACCCATGGCACTGGTGGAGGATTATCGATTGTACAAGGTCCAGACTCACATATTACACTAACCATTCGAGGTGGAACAATTTCAGGAAATGAGCGATTAAACCCGGAGAACACCACGTCATCGGGAGTAGTGCTCACTCAATATTCATGGGATCGTCTTGCTACTGGATCTTATGAAAATCTAGTATTAGTGGGCAATAACGATTTACGTATAGATGATGGACCTGTTGGAGGGCGCAGACATGTGCTAATATGGGGTGATGGTACAAGGGTTTATTCTTATCCCTATTTTTCAGCTATATTTAGAGACTATGAAACTGGCATCATCACTTTTAGACCAGCTAGTGTGCTAATCAATGAAAACGCGGGTTTTCCTTATCCCGGAAGACCTATCGACTATGTGGAAATAACTCTACCCAACGGCACCGAAGTCACTGCACCTGGTGGCGGAACAGTAGAATACACCCCACCCGGCAACTGGCGTCTCTACGATGCAGACGGCGTTCTCATTGGTGGTTCTGATTTTGTTTCTCCTGATGAACCAGGTGATCCGTGGACGCCTAATACTACAGGTAGCATAGTGCGCGGTATCCTCATAAACATCTGGGGAGAAACTAACTTAAGCCAAGGTCAAGGATTACTACGTGCAAACGGTGTAACCGGTGTTGAAATCCCACAAGTTTTGTTTGATATAGTAGAAGCAGATGCACCGGGCTGGACAGCTTGGTTTATGCAACATCGCGTTTGGGGACCGGCATTGCCAGCTTCACAGGTAGTAACTCCCATGAGAGCAGCAGTAGCATTTTCAGCAAGCAACTTGCCATGGAACGATGCTGGTCGTGTTACAGACTTAGATCATTTCTTTAGTTATCTTGAGGCTATCATCAATCGAGCAGTATATCGATTTGAAGCTACAGGACAGCTTGGATACCTGGCAGGAATAGAAGCAGGTATTACAGACACAGTAATAGGTTTTGCAGTT
>WQWL01000026.1 GCA_009785345.1 Oscillospiraceae bacterium | reverse complement strand
TTGGAAAGATTGGCATTTCGGTATTCTTCCAACTCTTTCACAATGGAGAAATTTGCCAGATCGCTTTGCAGAATATTATCAAACCATAATGAGTGCATCTACGGCAAGTGAACTCAAAGCTGTATCTCATCTGTTGATCACATCTACACGACAGTTTATTTCACAGTATAAGCCGAAAAACACTTCTGGGAAATCTCCAAATTATTCATGGTTAGCAGATTGGTATCAAGAGCTTCGCACAACATGGAACAGAATATATTATTATTGTGAAACAAAAAACGCAGATGCAACATTTGTGGATGCGTGTAATTTACAAAATGAACTTAGCATAATTGCCGAAGAATTTGGACTTGATGAAATGGATTTACTTGGCTGTTACGACATACATAACCTTGAACAGTTGGCGCAACGCGCAGAAGAATTGGAAAGAACCATCATTTCAACAATCGAGAAACAAGGAATCAAAATAAAACGTTATGATACTTTAGAAGATTTCTTAAATAATGCTAATCCCTGATAAAAGTCACAGAAGGAAAACAAAGCGATATGAAATACCGAAATGCATCAGAAATTCTGCCTGATGAGTTGCTGAAAGAATTGCAAAAATATGCACCGGGAGAAGTGCTCTATGTACCCTCGTCCGGAAACCGAAAAAAATGGGGTGCAGACTCCGGTGCTCGACTCTTCTACGAGCAAAGAAACGAAGAAATTCGGCATAAATACTTTCACTTAAAAGTTTCAATAGATATACTATGCGATGAATATAGTCTTTCATACGAGACTGTGAGAAAAATAATTTATAAGTGAATAGAAAGACATTGGGACACGCAGGTGCGTGTCCCAAATAATATGTGCAGTTACTACATTACTTTCCGGAAATAGTAATACCGTTGAAGCCTACCCATGGTAAAATATTGTAACCATTTTTATTGCGTTCTTTTGAGATAGCAGTAATGTTTTTTAGTGCGTCAAGGACATTAAATGAAACCATAGTTTCCGAAATTGCATCTGTGACTTTGCCGTTTTCAATTAGAAAACTATTCTTGGCGACACCTGATATTTCACCACTTGAACTTGGCGAACCACCTGAGAAACGATTTAACAAAATACCACGACTTACATCTTTTATCATGTCAGCAACGGAAACATCCCCCGGGCTGATCTCAAAATTCGATGCGGTGTTTTTAGCACGCGGTTTGCCTGTTTTATTTGCGGCATAAAGCCCAATCATAAATGATTTTAGCACACCGTCTTTGATAATATCCATATCTTCACTAATAAATCCGTCTGATGTGTAACGTTGACCGCCCACTATGTCAGGGCTGAGAGGAACTGTGCGGATTGTTAGTCGGGAGTCGGCAACGACGGTATCCAGAGCGTCTTTCCATTGGCTTGTACCCTCGATTAGCGCTCTATCGCCTAGAAAACAATCGTTTAATGCTTGCCACAAATCAGGGCAGGTTGGGGTGACGATGATCTCTCCTGTAAACTTGCCATCAACCATTCTGGTGTCAAGTGACTTAACAGACTCTTCAAGTTGCTGTCTATGTAACGGGTCGGCATTCATAAAAGGACCATCGAGATTTGCCATTAATGCACCTGTATAATTAAATGATGATGATTTGTCGCCGTCTTTTGCAGTAAACATAGTGGTGTAACCGTAATTTTCGGTGCCGCTTTCGAAGCATACTCCATTTGAATTAACGTAAGCAGACTCAGAGCCATTAAATTCAGAAACAAACCCCTCAAGAATAATTTTAGGAAACTCATCTTTGACTTGTTCTAAATACTCACTTGAACGAGTGAATAATTTTGCTTTGTCCATGCCGCCGATGGTTTGGTCGAAGTTTTGATTACTTATAAGTGGGGCAATGTCTTCAGCATCATCAGGCGTTGCAGATTTTGCAAGTTCAATACACCCTGCAACTGCTTCGTCAATACTATCTTTGTCCAGCTTATTGACCACTAAAACACCTTTTCTGCCGCCCACAAGTGCTTTTAAACTAAGGGAATCATCAAATAATGTGCGAAGCAAGGTGAATTTGTTTGCCTCAACATTAAATTCGTCTTTACGTGCTTTTGCCGTGCTGCAAGATGCTTTGTCAGCACCTGCTTTTTTTAGCTCTTCAAGAGCGTATGATGCAATATCTGTAATGTTATTCATTATCGTCCTCCAATATTAATATCGCAGCGAAGTGCCGGACCGCCCATGCCTGTTGTCATGGCTTGTTTTTTGCCGCAGAAACCACTAATATTCCATGACATATCATCTGAAACCATATCGACTGTTTTGAGCATATCAAAAGCGACACCGGAAATTGTTGTTTCACGGACAGCTTTACCAAGTTTTCCTTTTTTAATTTCATAAGCTACGTTTACAGAGAACATAAATTCTCCTGTGCTGTCAGCTTGACCATTACCTGTTTTAACAAGGAAGTAACCATCATCTACGCTTGCGATAAGGTCGTCAAGCTTGTCTTTGCCCGGTAAAATAGCTGTGTTTCTCATGCGGATAAGAGGTTCATCAGAAAATTCAAAAGCTCTTGCATTACCTTGAGGTTTTACACCAAAGTGGTTTGCACTGTCACGATTGTGCATGAAACCTCTTAGAACGCCTTTTTCAATAAGCATTGCATCTTCCGCAGGCGTACCTTCATCATCTACATATACAGGTAGTGGTGCAGCTTTGCCGTCGTATGTGTGAGCATAGTCAACCATTGTGACAAGCTCGCTTGCAACTTGTTTATCTAGGTTATATCCTGCGACAGAACCTCCAAGAACCAAGTCGGCTTCAACTGTGTGTCCTACTGCTTCATGAGCTAACATTCCCGCTAAATCAGGATGTAAAATGCACTTTGAAACACCTGCTCTGGCATAAACTGCATCTCGTTGATCCATCAAGGTCTTATAGAGTTCATCAAGCTTTTCTTCCAGTAGTTTTGGGTCTGGGTAGAGTTCATCAAACTTTCCAAACATACTAAAGGATTCAAATAACTCTATTGGCACACCCTCGTTGTTTTCGGCAGTCAAAAAAACCAATATTGAACTTCTTGGCTGGAATAGGTGGGAGTCTACACCATCACTGACAACAAGGCGTTTTTCCATTCCCAAAAAGTTTGCAACAACTGTTCGGCTTGCTAAGTTATTGTACTTGCGTGTGATAATGTCGTCTAGTGTTTTGGCGTAATCAATGAGATAACTTTGGGGGACAGGGTCAAAAACAGGTGTTTTCAAGCCGACAGAGCCACTGCCGAGAGAGGGTAGTGGTGGATCACCTTTTTTCACTTGATTATCCATGAAGACGGCATTCTCCGTTGCCGCGGAGACGACGTTTTTCACACTGTCCGGTGAATATTCCGCTCCGCTTGCAAATCCCCACAAGCCTCCGCGGTATACCCGTGCCGAAACACCACCCTCACTACTTTGTGCGTTAGCTGCCATATTTCCTGCAAGTAAAACAACTCGTTGTGATGTGTTTACTTGTGCACGCAGTTCCGTATGGTCACTAAACGTGCTTTTGTGTGCGGTTATAAAATCTTGTAACACTAAAATTCCCTCCATTTATTGTTTTTCAAGTTCCATGGCTAAATCTCCATTTCTTTCCTCGTGCTCCAAACTTAATGCAGAATAAAAGTCATAAGAACATTGTATCATGTCTTTGAATATTCATCCATCTTCTTTATACAATTCTTTTATTTGGAGAACCCGCCGAAGAATATCAGGCTAAAAGTTGTGAGATATTCCATTACTCACAATAATAATTGTAAACAATTTGAAAAGATTGTCAAAAACCTCGGGATAAAGTTGTAAAATATTCAGGTTTTTATGAATAAAATTGTGAATAAATTATAAATATACTAAAAAAGTATACATTTATGTACCTAATATGATATAGTATCCACGCTGTATTTTCCTGTCTTTTGTCCTATATGCTACTAGCTCCTCAAAATCACACCATTTTGTATGGGCTAAACTCCAAGTCACAGAGTCAAAGTGAATCCAATTTGTTGAGTTTATACCTAGGCTAGTTTCGCCGTGACACAACCAGTAAAAAGTAGATGATCAGGCGGATCGGAATATAAACATCTTAGCGAAAGGGTGTAACATAAATACTTGAACAGCGGTAGTTCTTGGCGCTATTTTGTATTAACTAAAAAACCATGGTAGCTCCCACGGATGAGATGAAAGGGTTAATAAGTTAAGGCAAATAGTATTAGCAAAATGCGATCGCTGTAATAGCGCTACGATATAACTTGTGTGTAATTTGTGTACAAACTATGTATAAGTTGTGTACAATTCGTGTACAATTCGTGTATAAATTGCCAGTGCATTTCGTGTTTGCAAGTTACAGTGATGAAGCATAATAACACTATCTGCAAGGAATATACTTTAGGAGGATGTTTACAAAAAATGGAGTATCGAACTTTGACGGAGTGGTTTGAAAGCCAGGCACAAAAAACGCCGAATAAGATTGCCGTGGGCATAGAAGGGAAGAATTTGACTTATTCGCAGTTAAATGATAGGTCAAACTATGTCGGATGGGCTTTACACAATGCCCAAATTGGCAAAGACGATATTGTAGCAATCGTAATGGAACGGTCTATTGAAACAATAATAGGCATACTTGGCGTGTTAAAAGCCGGGGCGGCTTTTCTACCGATCGATATAAGCGCCCCCATAGATCGCATTCGATTTACCTTACAAGACAGTAATGCAAAAGCTGTTTTGACCAACACATATAAATATGACTTTATGAAAAAAAATGTCAGCACAGAAGTCTATTCTGTTGACATCGATGATATCAAAAAAGAACCTACTGGCGTCGTACGTCAGCCTACAGATACTGCTTACGCAATATATACATCCGGCACAACTGGTGAACCCAAGGGTGCACTGCTTGAAGATGCCGGGCTGGTTAATTATATGAGAGAAATTACAAGCGACGGAAGCTATTCCGAAGATAGTGTAATGTTACAAAAGGCAATTATTTCATTTGATGCATCTATATTCGAAATATTTCTCGCTCTGCTGTCGGGAAGCAAACTTCAATTATTATCAGAAAGCGAAAACGAAGATTTTTCCGAGGTTTTGAGAGTTATAAGAGAGAATAATGTAACTCATGCGTTAATGGTTCCAACCGTGCTGTCGGCACTGCTGGACTATATGGAAGAGAATAATTTAAGGACTAGCTTTGATGGCATTCGCAGAGTATATACGGCTGGTGAAGAGCTTACATTGCCTCTACTCGAAAAATATAGCCGAATTACCGGAACAGATTGTAGCTACATTAGCAATTTATACGGTCCCACAGAGTGTTCTATAGGGGTTATCGGATATGATATAAACGAGCAAACACTTAGTCACGCAAAGTATATACCGATAGGAAAACCAATTAATGGAGTATCTATATATATAATAAATGAAGGAAAGTTATGCGACGTTAATGAAGAGGGAGAGTTGCATATCGGTGGGGTCGCTGTTGGTAAAGGATATATCAATAGACCAGAGCTTACAGCAGAAAAATTTATTCAGAATCCCTTTAACACAGATGAGCGAATCTATCGCAGTGGGGATTTGGCCAAGTGGGACGAGGATGGAAACATAGTATTCCTGGGAAGGATTGACGAGCAAGTCAAGATAAATGGCTTGCGCATTGAGTTAGCTGAAATTAAGAACAGGCTGGCAACGTATCCCGGCGTGATTGATGCTGCAGTCGTTATGCAAAACAAACCAGAACATAAGTATCTGGTCGGGTATTTGGTGGCAAAAGAAGAAGATCACCGTGACCGCATTAATGAACACTTAAGCAAATTCTTGCCCGAATATATGATTCCACAGCACTATATCTACCTGGAAAAGCTACCCTTTACAGCAAGTGGAAAATTAGATAAAAAAGCACTTCCGGATATTCAAGTAACAAAACAGCAAGAGTTCGTAGAGCCGACTACCCCAGAGCAAAAAACACTAGTAAAGGTCATGGAAAAAGTTTTAGGCATTAAAAATATAAGCATAAACAGCGACTTTTTCATGCTAGGCGGCGATTCAATAAAGGCAATCCGAATTGTTTCAAAACTGAGAGAAGAAGGATATCGGATACAAGTCTCAACAATCATGAAAACACGCCGCATACAAGATATAGCTGAAAAGTTAATTGTAGCAAAAAGTGAAAGCAACAGCAATGATACTGTTGTTGGTGAAGTAGCTCTTACGCCAATTCAGCATTACTTTTTTACGGAAGAGTTTGCGGCGCGGAATCATTTCAATCAGACTTTTTTACTACAAGGTGAACAGCTCAATCCTGATTATCTTAGAAAATCAATAGAAGCACTGTTAACTCATCACGATATGCTAAGAGCAATTTATCCTGATGGAAAGCAAATAATTCAAGCTGAAAATGCAGAAAATTTATATGAATTTATCACATACGATTTCCCACAGGTTAAGTCGGAAGAAGATGCATTAGAAAATATCTATGAAACTGAAGGAGATATTCAGAGAAGCATAATTCTAGAAACAGGACCACTAGTTAAGGTTGTGCTATACCGCACGCCATTTACCGATTATGTACTATTTATCATCCACCATTTAGTTGTGGATGGGATATCTTGGCGGATTGTTGTAGAAGATTTTAACCGTGTTTATAGACAATTAAATAATCAGGAAGCTGTGCATTTGCCGGATAAAACAGCTTCTTTCCAGGCATGGAGTAATGCACTGCAACAATATGGAAAGAGTAACCAACTGGAAAAAGAGAAGCCATATTGGCAAAATGTAGAAAATACAATTCGCGATGAAGTCAAGCCACTTCGTATAGCCCGGACTGAAGAAGGAAGAGGACGTACACAATTCGTATTCTCGCAAAAATTTACAGAAGAACTGATTATAAAATCCGGCAAGCCTTATAACACCGAGATTAACGATTTATTGGTGGCGGCATTAGCGCGTACTCTAGCTTCCATAACTGAATCAGAAACAGTAGCCTTTAACATGGAAGGTCACGGGCGTGAGCCAATCCACATGCCAATTGATATTGATCGCACAGTAAGTTGGTTTACATCTGTATTTCCGGTTATGTTACAACAAGTAGGGAAATCTGTCCGTCAAGACATAAGAAATGCCAAAGAGATGCTCAGACGTATTCCAAATAAAGGACTTGGTCACAGTGTACTAAACGCTGGCAAACTGCTTGATTCTAGTAATAGACTGGATGTTCTATTCAATTATCTAGGCGACTTTGGGATTGAAACAGATGACTATGATATGAAAATCCACACTATAGAGTTTGGTTCACAGGTCAGCGATTCCTACAATTTCATATCTCCAATTTCCATTGATGGTTCTATTATCAATAATCAATTACATGTTATATTTTCCTATCACAATTCATCTTGTGATGATCAGTTAATCACACGCATCAAAGACGAATTTATCACACATATCACCGAAGTGGTCAACCACTGCATCGAATCCGCTACAGTGGAACGCACTGCCTCTGATTTTGGCGAACTTACATGGCAGGATGATGAGTTCTGCAAAGTATTCAGTGATTTTTCACGCAATCAAATGGAAATAAGCAAAATTTTGCCACTGACCCCGTTGCAAGAGGGAATGCTTTACGATTTCTTGTCCGGCAAACGCAAAACATCATATCATGTACAGTCAGTTTATACTATCGATCCAGACGTATCTCCGGAAATGCTCAGTGCCGCATTTAGTTTACTTTGCAGTAAGCACAGCGCCTTACGCACAAGGATAGTTTACAAAGGTACAAGCGACCCCAGACAAGTAATTGTAAAAGAGGCATTGGCAGAGTTTATTAATATTGATGCCACAATAGATTGTCCAGAGTTGGCACTTGCTCAAACATTGCAAGCAGATTTAGACCGTGGGTTTGATCTAGACCAAGAGGGTCTGTTCCGTATGATTTTTATGCGTTGCGGGTCAGGTCAGGCAAGACTCGTTTTTAGCTTTCACCATATCACCATGGATGGTTGGTGTATTCCGATTTTGTTAGAGGACTTGGCTTACTTCTACGATCAACTCTGCCAAGGGAAAAAGTCATTACAGGACGAAATCTCTGAAGATTATACCTACGAAACGTTTATTCACAATCTACTACATTCAGATAATAGCGCAGGACTTAGCTATTGGCAAGATTTGCTTTTAGATTATGATAAAAAAGCTGAAATACAAGATGAAGGCATTCCTGAATCCGAATATGGAGAAAGTCATGCCATTAGCATAGAATTGTCAGCTGATATGACTAATAAAGTAGATGCATTCTGTAAATGCAATGGCATTACAGCAAACACTTTGTTTGAAACCGCATGGGGTCTTTTGCTACAACGCCTTACAGGAGTTGATGATATCGCATTTGGAAAAGTGGTATCCGGTCGTAATGTAGACATTAGCCGAATTGAGGAACAGGTTGGATTTTTCATCAACACAATCCCCGTGCGTTTGACGACCCAAGATAATGACAAGTTAATCGATGTGCTAGAGCGCATGCAAACACAGGCACTCAATAGTAGTGAACATGATTATATCCCACTGCCACTTATCCAAAATCAAAGTGCTTTGGGATCAGATCTGCTCCATTCTCTTGTGGCGTTTGAGAGCTTTGAAAAAGATGTTCCCGCAGCGCTTGATCGACTAGGAATGAGGTTTGTGAAAAATAGAGAGCAAACTAGCTATCCTATTACGTTTAGCACCACAAAACCAAACACATACCGCATTGAAATCATATACGATGCGCACATATACGGGCAGGCAGAATGCTTTAGAATGCTTCAAAAAATAAACTGTTTATTGCAAGATATGTCGGATGGTGCACAAAAACTCGTGAGTGAACTTGATTGTATAGGTGAAGAAGAGCGCGATATAGTACTAAATGCATTTAACCAGACCACAACAAATTACCCAAAGCATGAAACTGTAGCATCCTTGTTCCAAACACAGTTGTTAAAATATCCAAAACGAGATGCCGTATACTATCAAAATGAATCCATAACTTACGAAGAACTAAACGACAAAGCCGAGCGTCTCGCACAACAATTGGAGCAAATGCATGTAGGCAAATGCGATGTAGTTGCAGTTACAGCTGCAAAAGGGATAGAAGTTATTATCGGATTTTTGGGCGTTTTAAAATGCGGTGCAGTATATTTGCCGCTTGATATAAATAATCCACCCGAAAGATTCAAATATATTATGAATGACAGCCAATGCAAAGCTATTGTGGATCTGCAAAATAAGCTGGATATTCCACAAGATTGCGATATCCCAGTCATTCGTGCGCTGAATACTCTGCCGCTCACAATGCGTGATAGAACATATCTTACGTCAAACTCAGATGATTTGGCCTATATCATATATACCTCTGGGACAACAGGTGAGCCAAAAGGTGTACTAATTCGCCATAAGAGTATTGTCAGACTGGTACGTGATACAAATTATTATGATTTTGATGGTACAAGGATATTGCAAACCGGATCGCTCACCTTCGATGCATGCACTTATGAAATATGGGGTGCTTTGCTAAATGGTGGTGCCGTATATTTAGCTGATATGGATGTGCTGACCGATCTTAACTTGCTGAAACACACAATAGAGAGCAATCGCATTGATGGTATGTTTCTAACGACAGCATTATTCAGGCAAATTGTAGAGATCGACCCTACTGCGCTAGGCGGTCTTAAAAACATAATTTATGGCGGAGAGAAGTCATCAAGGGAGCCGGCAGAGCGGTTTTTGCAAGCTAATCCCCATGTAATTCTTACACATGCATATGGTCCAACGGAATGCACGACATTTGCAACAACAGATGCGGTCGAACAGCCGGTGCCGCAAATATTATCCATCGGCAAACCTATTTCAAACACTACGGCATATATCCTAAGAGGAAGCACCTTATGTGGGATTGGTATGCCTGGTGAATTGTGTCTGGGTGGAGATGGTCTCGCTGTCGGTTATTTAAATAGCGAATCTTTAACAAATGAAAAATTTATTGAAAATCCCTTTAACCCATCAGAAAAAATCTACAGAACCGGCGATATTGTCAGGTGGCTTAGTAATGGTAATATCGACTATTTGAGCAGAAACGACAGACAGGTTAAAATTAGAGGATTTCGCATCGAACTCGAAGAAATCCGCAGTATCCTGGAAAGCTTGGAAGATGTCGATATCGCTGCTGTGCTAGTGCATGAACTGGGTGATGAGAAGCAATTATGTGCATATCTTCAACTGCGCCAAGGTTCGTTACTTGATACAGTTCGTGAAACAGCAAGTCAATACCTTCCGTCATATATGATTCCACAGCATTTTGTCGAGATAGACGTGTTCCCTGTCAATAAGAATGGCAAACTAGATCTATCGGCACTGCCGAAACCAACTGCAAAAGCCAGTCAAAAACGCCGCCAGCCAAAAGATGCCTTAGAACACAGTTTATTGGAAATCTATCAGCATGTATTAGGCATACAGGATATTGGCGTGGACGACAGTTTTTATGACCTTGGCGGTCATTCATTAAAAGCCATTCGATTAGCGCATATGATTGAACAAAAAATAGGAATACGCCTATTGGTGGACGATCTAATGGAAAGAAAAACAGTTAGCAATCTTGCTTCTATGCTACGCAATATGGAAGAAAGTGAATCTGTAAAGATTCCAAAAGCAAGTGATAACGAGATGAATTCGGTACAAAAGCGGATTTTTGCACTTGAACAACTTGGAGAAGACAGTGCAGCGTATAACATTCCTGTTGTGCTAAAATTGGACGGACGCATTGACATTGACAGGTTAGATGAAACCATTCGCGCGCTATGTGAGCGTCATGAAATTCTAAGAACATCTTTCCGGGAAGAGGATGGTCGCCTTATCCAAGTGGTTTCTGACAATGTTGATCTGAAGCTTATCACAAAAGAATGCAAAACTGATGTGGAGATCGAAGAGCTGATTAATGAAACGGTTCGTCCCTTTGATTTAGAAACAGCTCCGCCCTTACGAGCGTATCTATTCCATCTGCCGACGGGGCAAGATGTATTGTTGTTTGATATTCACCATATTGCGTTTGATGGGTCATCAATCCCAATTTTCCTAGATGAATTAAGTAAACTGTACAATGGCGAAATGCTGCCGGCATTGCCACTACAGTACATGGACTACAGCGCATGGAACAACAAATATGACTATTCAAAAGCGGAGACATATTGGCTAAATGAATTAAAAGGCGAAGAGTTTAACACACATCTGATGGAAGATTATGTGCGAAGTAATATGCAAACGTTTGCAGGAGACACTTATACTCTGACCCTTGATGACCATATCAGCAAGGCAATAAAGACCTTTGCATTGCAAAATGATGTTACCGAATATATGGTGTATCTCACTGTTGTATCTGTTTTACTCGCCCGTTATTGCAGGCAGGACAACGTGTTTGTCGGCACAGCTGCTTCTGGTAGAACACATCCGGATATTCAGGATATGGTTGGCATGTTTGTTAACACTCTTGTATTTAAGGGTGAAGTAAACGAAGAAATGCGTTTTTCCGAACTACTCGCACAAACCAAAAAGAAGTGTCTGGAGATGTATAAGCATCAAGACTATCCATTTGAAATGCTTGTAGAAAAATTAGGCATAAGCAGAAGCAGTGCGAGAAATCCAATATTTGATGTTCTGTTCAGCATTGAAGAGGGTATTGATCAACCATATCCTATGGGAGATGTTAAAGGCTGGGTACAAAGTGTAAAAAATACGTCGGCAAAATTCGACTTGGTCATCAATGTCAAGCAGAGTAGCGGGCAAAGCAGGGTATGCTGGGAATATAACCGATCTCTATTTTCTGAAAGCTCTATGACTTACATGGCCACACATTTTGAAACAATTTTACGACAAGCAATACATCAACCGGATCAAAAAATTGCTAAAATCAAGCATGTTGATGCACATGAAGAAAAGACCCTTTTACAAGAGTTTGTAAAAGGCACTGAGTCAAATTGGCATGATCAGTCCTTGCTTCAGCTGTTTGAAAAACATGTTGACAATACCCCAGATAAGTGCGCAATAAGACTCGGGGAAGATAGTCTGACATATCAGCAATTGAACAATCGCGCAAACGGTGTAGCCGAAAAATTGCTTCATTACGGTATGGGGCGTAATGATATTGCAGCTTTACTCATAAAGCGATCAATAGAAACGATTGTCGCAATTGTGGCCGTGCTAAAAGTCGGCGCATCGTATCTTCCTATTGATCCGACGAATCCGAAAGAACGTATTGAGCACATTTTGGAGGACAGCAAAGCGAAAGTCATCCTCACAAACTGTGGTTCTAACTTGGACTGTGCAGGGTCACTACCATGTATTGAGATACAGCACATTGGCGCACTCAACCAAAATGTGTCAGCACAGGTCCCGATGGAAGCAGACGATATTGCCTATGTAATTTATACATCAGGAACAACCGGGCAACCGAAAGGCGTGCCAATCAGGCAAAAAAGTTTAGTCAATCTGATGGAATGGCAAATTAAGCAGGCAGATATTCGAGAAGATAGTGTCGTTCTACAGAAATCAACCTACACATTTGACGCTTCAGTATGGGAGATTTATCTAAGCCTATTATCTGGTGCTACCTTGCAAATGCTTTCTCAAGAGGAAAACCAAGACTTACACAAACTAACACAAGTAATAAAAACACAAAAAGTCACACACACATTAATGGTGCCGACTATGTTTGACGCATTACTTGACTATATGATTGACGAAAATGAAGGTGATGCACTAAATTCATTAGAAAGATTGTATCTTGGTGCGGAAGAATTGACAATGGATCTGCTTGGAAAATACAAGAGTATAACCGGCAAAACTATAGATAATATCACCAATCTCTATGGTCCGACAGAGGGAACAGTTTGCGTAACATCATACGATTTGAATCAGCATGCCGGAAAAAGGCGTGTCCCAATTGGAAAACCCATACAGGGTGCAAATATATACATCTTGAATAACATGCAATTGTGTGGTGTCGGGATGGTAGGTGAACTATGTATCGGTGGAACCGGGATTACGATGGGTTATATTGGTCTGCCCGAGCTGACTGAAGAAAAATTTGTTCCAAACCCCTACAAACCCGATGAAACGTTATACCGCACAGGTGATTTGGCGCGCTGGAATGCAGATGGAACAATCGAGTATCTTGGCAGACAGGATGATCAAGTAAAAATTCGTGGATTCCGCGTAGAGTTAAGTGAAATTCGGGAAAAATGCATCCAAATAACAGGTGTTAATGCCGCAGCTGTGGTAATTAAACATGTAGGCAACGAGCCAGCCATCTGTTGCTATGTTGTCAAGGATGAGGCGATAAGCGTTTCCTCTATTCAGGATGAATTGAGAAATACACTCCCGGATTATATGATACCTGCCCATATTTGTGCTATGGATGAATTACCATTTACTGTAAATGGTAAATTAAATGCAGCGTTACTGCCTACCCCAGAGCCAGCAGCAAGTAAAAACTATGTAGAACCGGCAGGCGATATCGAGTGCACACTTGAAGACTTGTTCAAGACTGTGTTGGATTTGCCACAGGTAAGTGCCCTTGACAACTTCTTTGAAATTGGCGGACACTCGATCAAGGCTGCAAGCCTGGTACGCCAAATTGAAAAGGCACTGCATGTACGAATTTCAATGAAGGACATCCTGCTAAAGCAAAACATAAGAAACATTGCAAATCTCATAACCGAAATGAAAGCACATGTAAATAAACAACCAACGCAACGTCCACTAATGCGCGCGAAAGCTATTAACTAAAGAGGTATAGGTCATGATTGAAAAATATCTAATGAGTTCGGCACAAAAACGAATTTATGCAATAGAAGAATTTCACGATCAAAGCATTGCATACAATGTTCCAATGGTTTTTGAAGTAGAGGGGCAAATTGATGTAGATCGACTGGAATCGGCATTTCAAAAGCTTTGCCAAAGGCACGAGGTGTTTAGGACTAGCTTTGCAGTCGAAAACGAAAACTTCATACAAATCATCGAGCCTGATATTCAAATAAAACTACAACAAACCCACATCGAAGCAAGCGAAACAGATACATTTATCCGTGAATTTGTTCGACCATTTGATTTATCTGCTGCACCATTGATTCGTGCAGGTATTGCCAATGTGAAAGATTCGCCTTCGATATTTATCGTAGATATACATCATATTGTTTTTGACGGAGCATCTGCACAGGCGCTGTTGAACGATTTGTCCCAATTGTACAAAGGCGAAACACCAGAACCGCTAGAGCTTCAATATAAAGATTTTGCAGCATGGCACAACGAAATGGATTTTGAGGAGCAAGAATCATATTGGTTAAATCAGCATAGTGGAGAAACAGAGGCAGCAGAGCTTACCTCCGATTTCCCACGTGTCGCTCAAGCCAAAAAGCGTGGACAATATGTTATCAATGAAATCAGCAGCGAGATGGCAGAGCAGGTTAGCCAATTTTGTGCATCAAACCATGTTACAGAGTATGTGGTGTTCTTGACTGCATTAAACATGCTTATTTCTCGTTATGGAAATGCAGATCAAGCTGTAATCGGAACTGTAGCAAGTGGACGTGCAATACCGGAAGTTCAAGATATGATAGGCATGTTCGTTAATACATTGGCAATTCGAAGTACAATAGAACCGAATAAATCATTTCATGAACTTTTAACAGAAGCAAAATATAAATTCATGGATGCGCTAGATTGTCAAGACTATCCATTTGACGAGTTAGTGCGCAAGCTGGGTATCGGAAATCATGGTGGCAGAAATCCCTTATTCGATATAATGTTTTCCTATGAAATGGATGAACCTGGAGCAGTAGATTTTGAGAGTTTCAAATTATGGCCACGTGCCAGCTATTTTGATGTATCAAAATTTGACCTTACCCTTACAGTAATCCGCCGAGGTAATGGACTTGAGATCAATTGGGAATATGATGAAGGACTGTTTAAGAGAGAGACTATAGAGCGATTAAGTCAACATTTTATTGTGTTCCTGAATAACTGCCTCAAAAACCCGGACCAGAAGATTTCACAAATCAGCAACATAGATTCTGATGAAAGAGAGCAGGTTTTGTCTGTTTTCAATCGTAGTAGCGATTCTAGCGAGGCAACCGACCAGACAGTTGTCCAGCTATTTGAAGCACAAGCGGTCGAACACGCCGAAAAAACTGCAGTTCTAAGCAGTATGGGCAATCTGACTTATGAACAGCTAAACCGAAAAGCAAACTGTATAGCTACTCAGCTTAAGAATCGTAATATTGGACGCGGACAGATTGTTTCTATCTATACAAATCGTTCGCCGGATATGATTTGCGGCATTATTGGGATACTAAAAGCCGGGGCAGTGTATCTGCCGATAGATCCAAACTATCCAGCCGAGCGAGTTAAGTATCTCTTATCTGATAGCAACACTGCAGCTGTACTGCTGGATAAATGTTTTTTACAAGAAGATCATTTTTCTGAAATTGAAGAATTAATTGCGATTGATTCGACACAAGAAGCAGAAAATGTTTGTACCACTATCTGCCCCAATGACGGTGCATATATGATTTACACATCGGGCACAACCGGTATGCCAAAAGGTGTTGAAATCACCCATCAATCTTTGACGTGTTTGGCACATGCAAAAGGACCGGATATGGCATGTGTAGAAAATAGTGTAATGTTACAAAAATCTACCTATGTCTTTGACGCATCGGTATTTGAAATATTTATTGCACTGTTATCAGGCAGTACGTTGCAATTATTAAGCGAAGATGAAAACAACGATTTCGGGAAAATGTTGGACTTGATTGAAGAAAATCAAGTTACGCACACCTTAATGATCCCCACAGTATTTGATGCCGTTCTTGACTATATGAGAGACTCCCAGCGTACAAGCGCATTGAATGGATTCAAGAAAATCTATTTAGGCGCTGAGGAAATAACGAATGATTTACTAACGAAATATGTAAATGTCACAGGTCGTAGACTCGACGCACTTGTCAACCTGTACGGTCCAACAGAGTGTACAGTTTGTGCTACATCATATGACTTTGTGGATCACGTGATAGGTGAGCGAATACCAATAGGACGCCCACTTCCGCGTACCCAAATTTATATTGTAAGAGATGAACAATTGTGTGGAATTGGCATGCCGGGAGAAATTTGCATAGCAGGTACAGGACTTGCAAAAAAATATCAAAACCGGGAAGAGCTAACGAGCGAAAAATTTGCTGCGGCACCATTTGACAAAACAGTACGCCTATATCGTACCGGGGATATAGGTCAATGGCGAGCAGATGGGCTAATCGATTACATGGGTCGCAAAGACAATCAAGTAAAAATTCGTGGTTTTAGAATCGAACTTAGTGAAATTGAAACACAAATCAGGGCATGTGAAGGTGTATCCAGTGCAGTTGTCGTGTTAAGGCAAGACGGGGAACGAAAAACTCTATGCGCCTATTTAACCGGAGCCAAATCATTGGATCTTGATGTGATTGAACAGCATCTGCGATTTAAATTACCTGAATATATGATCCCACATTTCATGATGCAGATCGAAGCCATACCGGTTACCATTAATGGAAAACTAGACAAGCAAGCGTTGCCTGAACCCGCCGGGGCAAACCAAAGAGAGTTTGAAGCACCAACTACAGAACGAGAAAAACTCGTTGTCCAAACACTTCAAAATATTTTGGCAATAGAATCTATTAGTTGTGGCGACAGTTATCAGGCATTGGGTGGTGACTCAATTAAAGCTATTCGCATTGTGTCTAAGATACGCGATAATGGATATGATGTTCATGTGCGAGATATCATGGGTGGTGGCACAATCCGTAATATTGCAAGTAGGCTGAAAAGAGCACAGGCCTCGAATATATGCCAGGAACCCGTACAGGGCGACGTGCCGTGGACGCCGATTCACAAGTTTTTCTATGATAGTAATATGGTTGATCCGCACCATTTTAATCAATCTGTAATTTTGGAAAGCAGAGAAAATATTGACGCCACTGTCTTGGAAAACGCATTGATCGAAATTGTCAAACATCATGATATACTGAGAATGACAACACAATCTGGAAACCAAATAGTCAGACCAATAGATGCAGAGCAGCTACTGGACTATCGTGTGATACATATAGCCGATGCTGATTTGGAAAAGCAAACGTCACAAATCCTCACTGAGGGGAAACTGATACAAAGCACAATTAATTTAGAGCAAGGTCCGCTCGTCAAATCAGTATTGTTTGTAACCGAAGAGCGCAGATATCTTTGGATTATCGTTCATCATTTAGTAGTTGATGGAGTGTCATGGCGAATTTTGCTTGATGATTTAAATCAGGCATATGATCAGATTAATTCTGGAATGCCTACAAAACTGCCGTACAAAACATCTTCTTTTGTTGATTGGGGCAAGCAGTTGAAAGAATATGCCAATTCTCCTCAAATGCAGACAGAGCGCGAATATTGGGAAAACGTTAATGCTAATATACAAAGTGACTTGTTCAAAGTGCCATCGGCTAAGACCGCGGATAAAATCGAATACATTGCAACAAAGCTAGACCGTGAAATTACGGAAAAACTGCAGTTTCAAACCGGGCATGCCTACGGAACAGACGTAAGAGATATTTTAGTCACAGCGCTGGGGCGTGCAGTCTATTCGTTGTATAACAAAGAGCAAGTTGTGATAAATCTTGAAAGTCATGGTCGTGCTTCAATTTCTCCAAAACTTATAACCGATCGAACCATTGGATGGTTTACAGCGATATATCCTGCAGTTTTGACGCTGAGCGATTCTTTGGAGAAGGATATTCGCACACAAAAAGAAATGCTCAGAAGGATACCAAATTATGGCATTGGTTATGGCATACTTGCCATGCATTGCAACAACTTTTTGAGTCAAGAGTGCGAAATCACCTTCAATTATCTGGGAGAATTTGTAGAAGACAAACACGTTGACAAAACATTTGATATAAGCGATTTGGAAAATGTCGGCGATGTTTCTGAACAAAATGTGTTCGGAAGTCCGGTTACAATCAATTGCAGCATTGTGAAGGGACAATTGGACATTTCACTTCATTACCATAGCCCAACGGTACCAAAAGAAGTAGCACAGGTTATACAAGAGCAATTTTGCCATCAATTAGAATGCTTGGTGGAACATTGTATCTCTCAAACTATTTCGCAAAAAACAGCCTCAGATCACGGAGAATTAGAATGGACCGATGAGCAGTTTCAAAAAATAGAATCCCATTACAAAACTGAGCAACTAAAAATACATCGTATTATTCCACTATCACCTATGCAGGAAGGGATTTTATATCATAAAAGGTTGGCGGTTGATTCTACGAACTATGTCATACAATCCAGTTATCGAGTTTCAACGGAATTTTGCCAAGCAACCTTTCTAAAGACTTTTGAACTCTTGCATGAAGCACATCCTACACTGCGGACTGGCATTGTATACGAGCGTGTAACAGAGTCAAGGCAAATTGTATTTGCCGATAAGCAGCCAGATTACAAAATTTTTCACTTTGACGGAGACGAATCTGCGTATGAGGCGGAAAAGCAACTTGACATACAACGCGGATTTGATTTAGAGCAAGACACTCTTTTGAGAGTATCAATTCACCATTTATCTAAAGATGACATTCGCTTGGTATTTTGTTTCCATCACATTGTCATCGACGGCTGGAGTTTCGCGCTTTTAATGAGCAAGCTACAAGACTTGTATACACGACTAATAGAAGACGAAACACCGGAAACAATTAGAGCAAATTTGAAAGTCGATGGCGTTCACGAAGAGCACATAAGAACTGTTCTCAGTAAAGAACGCACTGATGCGCTGAAATATTGGGACAATCTGTTATCTGATTATGAAGAGCCCGCCAAGGTTGTGCCTTGGGAGAATGAAGTGCCCTCCGGACTAGGAGTAGAGGCTCTCTTCGCTGAACTTTCTGAAGCAGATAGCACCCGCTTATGCGAGGCTGCTAAATCTGCGGGTGTAACACTAAGCGTAATGCTTGAAACTGCTTGGGGTATCGTACTACAACAGTACTGCAATCGCCATGATATTGTATTTGGAAAGGTCGTGTCCGGCAGAAATAGCGAAATCAAAGGAATCGAATCGGCTATTGGTCTATTTATCAACACAATACCTGTCCGCGTACAAACTGATGATCAAGATACCTTCCGCGGGTTATTAACTAAAATTCAACAACAATCCGTTGACAGCCATGAATTTGATTATGTACCGTTGTTGGAAGTTCAACATCAAAGCGATTTGGGTAGTGAGTTAGTCCAGTCACTATTTGCATTCGAAAATTATGAAAGATCTGAAAGCGTCTCAGATGGCTTATTTACCGATGTCGAAGATTATCGTGAAGAAACAGGGTATCCTCTATCACTTAGTGCCGCATATCAAGATCAGTTTGGCATAAAACTCATGTTCGACGCCGAAATATATAGTGAGCAAGAAGCTCAATGCGTTTTGGATCAATTATGTCATGTATTAACTACCATGGCTAATAATTTAGATGCAAAAGTCTTAGATGCCGAAATGGTATCCGCTCAGACTCGCACACAGATGCTTGCTGGATTGAATATACCGGAAATTGATTCTACACACGCGAATCAAACCGTTATTGATTTACTTGAGTACAACGCAAAAACATATGGGGATGCGATTGCTGCATCTTACGGAGAACAGCAGATTAGTTATAGTCAGTTATGGACACAATCAGAAAACTTGGCGTGTGAGCTGATGACGCGACAATCACAAGGAGAGGGCACAAAGATTGTTGGGCTAGTCTGTGATCGTTCTATTGATATGATAATCGGTATATACGGAATTTTACGTGCAGGGATGACATATCTTCCGATATCACCCTCGCTACCCCATGAGCGTGTGAGATTTATGTTCGAAGATAGCCAGGTCAAGGTGTGCGTACACAATTCGAGTGCCACAACTATGGTACAACAACTCGGAATTGATGGCATATCAATTAACCAATGCATAAGTTCCCCTTGCCAAAACATACAACTTTCAAAACCATGTGCGGAAACACATGCCTACATTATCTATACCTCAGGAACTACCGGAACTCCAAAAGGCGTTGTAATTTCACATAAATCCCTGATGAATTTAATTCTCTGGGAAGTTGAATATTTTAGTCTCAATAATGAAAGTAAAATCTTGCAACAGTTTGCGTTCATTTTCGACGGGGCTGTATTTGAAATATTCCCTGCTGTAGCAGCAGGCGCTGAACTTGTGATTGTGCCTGACGAAACAAAAGAAAATTTGCAGGAATTTTTGAAGCTACTACCTGATACAGTACTCGTTACCACGCCATCCTCATTTAAGTTATTGCTAGAATATGCAAAAGAAAATAATCAACAAGCTTATATCCAACGCATGAAGCACATTGCACTTGCTGCAGAGGTTTTTCCCAACTCATTGGCAAAGCTCTATTTTGAGGTTGTTCCACAGGGTGGGAAGCTACACAACTTATACGGTCCAACGGAAACTACAGTTTGTGCAACCGCATATGAAGTGAAGAATGATTTTTATCGCAGTGTTCCAATCGGAACGGCAATTCGCAATATGAGCACCTATATTCTGCAGGATAATCGCCTTTGTGGCATCGGTATTCCGGGTGAACTTTGTGTTAGTGGCACGGGAGTGGCAGAAGGTTATTTAGGTCAGCTAGAGCTAACAGAAAGCAAGTTTATCAAACACCCCTACCATAGCGATGTGAAACTCTATCGGACAGGCGATTTAGCAAAGATAAATACTGAGGGGCAAATCCTGTATGTGGGGCGCGTCGACGATCAGGTGAAAATAAGAGGATTCCGCATCGAAGTAGGTGAAGTTGAAAATAACCTGTACAACATTTCTGAAGTCATTGATGCCGTCGTTGTTGTCAAAAAAATAGCAGAAGAATCTTTCCTTTGCGCCTATGTTGTAACAAAAGGCGAACAAAATGAAGAGCAAATCAAAAGCAAACTGAGGGCAAAGTTGCCGGAATATATGGTGCCGTCCTATGTAATGCAGATAGAGAGTATTCCACAAACAAGAAACGGTAAGATTGACAAGAACGCACTACCTGAGCCAGAGGTTGCGGCACTTACCATGTACATCGCACCACAATCACAAAATGAAGAAATAATTGCGGCGGCATTTGCTGAGGTTTTGGAGCTGGATCAAATAAGTGTGGAAGACGGCTTTTTGCAAATGGGAGGTCATTCCCTCAAAGCCACCAAATTGATCAACGTATTGGCTCAACAATATCAAATAACAATTCCACTTAGCGTTGTAATGCAGCGACAGACGGTAAGAAGCATCGCAAATTATTTGGATGAAGCAGATACAACCCACCTGCCTGAGCCAGACGATCTATTTGACATTGCCGCGGCAGAAGAATTGGAGATGTAGTGCGATGTTTAACAAACGATGTGCCAGTTGCACTCAGATGGAAGACGCAACTGATACACAAAATATAATAACAAAGGAATAATCATTAAAATGGCTAAAATGTATCTAATGAGCTCAGTTCAAAAAAGGCTCTTCTCTCTAGACCAAATACAAGAAAAAAACATCACTTATAATATCCCCATGTTTTTGAGTTTGAGTGGAAAATTTGATGTCGAAAAATTTGATAACTGCATCAAGCAAATGATAAAGCGGCACGAAGTGTTTCGCACCCGTTTTGAAATAATTAAGGGTAAGTTCGTTCAAATTGTTGAAGACGATGTTGATATTAAAATAGAGCACGAAAATGGCGTGGAACATGATATCCCAAATGTAATTTCTGAGTTTGTTAAACCATTTGATTTAAAAAATGCACCTCTGATGCGAATAAAAATATTCACTTATTCCTCTGAAGAAAGGCTTCTATTATTTGACATCCATCATATTATAATGGATGGCGTTTCTATAGGAATATTCTTGCACGAACTGATGCAATTATATAACGGATTTGAATTACCGGAACTTAAAATTCAGTACAAGGATTATAGTGCTTGGCTAAGTAAGCAAAACTTTGATAATCAAAGGGAATATTGGAAAAAGCAGTTTGCCGACGGTGTCCCGCAAATGGATATGCCTCTCGATTTCCCTCGCACCAAAACTCAATCGTTCCAAGGGGATTTTGTTAGCACACGCCTTGATCCGGAACTTAGTCAAAAACTCCTCCAACTGGGAGAGTCTGACGGTGCTACAGAATATATGTCAATGTTGGCTGTATTTATGATTTTCCTATCGAAATACAGCTATAGCAAGCAAGTCGTCGTTGGGACACCTATTGCCGGAAGAAATCACCCCGCAACACAAGGAATGCTGGGCATGTTTGTTAATACGTTAGCCATAACGCAAAATGTTGACCAAAAGCTTAACTTTACTGAATTTCTTACACAAGTAAAAGAGACCTGTTTCGGTGCATTTGACAACCAAGATTATTTGTTTGAACAATTGGTTGAAGACTTAAATGCCAATAAAGCAGAGAATCGAAACCCAATTTTTGATGTCATGTTCACCTATTTGAGTAACGAAAAGCAAACAATTGCAATGGGTGATGCTGTAGCTAACGAATATCCTGTGAGCAGCAAAGCCGCAAAGTTTGACCTTACATTTAGTTTTGGTGAGGCAGATGGACAATTTGAGTTGATTTTAGAGTACAATGTAAATCTATTCAAACGCAGCAGTATCCAGCGAATGTTGAAGCATTTTGCGACCCTATTAAAACATATTGTCAAACATCCAGAGCAACAGCTTAGTACGATTTCCTGTACCGATGAAGAAGAGTTTCAAACCATTGCAAAAGACTTTAACAACACTGTCACAGACTATCCACGCTACGAAACGATTCATTCGTTATTTGAGTCAGTTGTAGAAAGTAGGAAAGAACAAATTGCTCTTATGTATGAGGGCAAGACCATGACATATGGCGAGTTGGATAACACGTCGGATATAATTGCAAACATACTTCAAAAGCATGGTGTTAAGTCTAATGACTTTGTCGGAATTGTAGCAGAGCGAAACCTTTTTGCTGTTAGCGGATTACTTGGGATACTTAAATCCGGTGGAGCATATCTACCACTTGATCCTCATGATCCGCCAGGTCGCACACGGCATATTTTGGATGATTGCAACTGCATGATCGTGCTTGGACCTGCAGACTCGCAACCACATTATGATTCGGATGTAAAATTCATCTGTATTGATGATCCGCTGTTATATCAACAACCTGCTTCAAAAAAGGAGTGGTCAGCACAGGCGACTGATCTCGCCTATCTAATGTACACTTCAGGCACAACCGGCAAACCCAAAGGCGTCATGATCGAACACAGAAGTGTTGTTCGACTGGTAAAAGAAACAAATTATTTCGATCCCGAAAATCTTCGCATTCTACAAACAGGTTCACTAACCTTTGATGCTTCTACGTTCGAGATATGGGGAGCGTTATTAAATGGCGGTTTTTTACTCCTGGTTGACAGTGAAGTGCTGGCAAGCTGTGCATTGTTGAAACAGCATATTCGCGAACATCAAATTAACACAATGTGGCTAACATCCTCCCTATTCAACCAAATGATTTCTTTGGAAGCAGAAACATTTGATGATTTGAAATGCTTGTTAATTGGCGGAGAGAAATTATCAGAACCTCATGTACAAATTTTACTAGATCGTGTAGAGTCACCCGATTGTGCGTGTAACGTTCAATTGGTAAACGGGTATGGTCCAACAGAATGTACTACCTTTGCTTTAACTCATCGAATCTGTCAGGAAAATCGTGAAGCCCCCATTCCTATTGGGAAACCCATCTCGAATACTACAGCTTATGTAATGGACGGAACTGTGTTATGCGGAATAGGAATGCCCGGAGAACTGTGTCTGGGCGGCGATGGTTTAGCACGAGGCTACTTTAATCGTGAAGAACTGACAAGAGAAAAATTTATAGATCATCCTTATGAACTGGGAGAACGCCTATATCGAACAGGAGATCTGACTCGATTATTGGAAACAGGCGAAATCGAATTTTTAGGTAGAATTGACGATCAAATTAAAATCCGCGGATTTCGCATCGAGCTCTCAGAGATTAGTAACTGGATTATGTCTTATGATGGCATTAACAATGCCGCAACAATTGTAGATGACAGCAAAAACAGCAAACTAATATGTGCATATTTTACAGCGACACATCATATCGATATATCTGCATTGAAAACATGGCTTAATGCAAACATGCCAGCGTATATGATTCCATCTTCATTTACCCAGCTTGAAGAGCTACCAGTCACAAAAAACGGTAAATTACTCACAAGCACGTTACCTAGACCGCAAAATACTACTTCCGATACACGGCAAGCACCTGAAAATGAAGTACAAGAAATGATTGCCACAATATTTACAGAAATTTTGAATTGTGGAGAAGTTTGTATTGATGCCAGTTTTTTTGACCTTGGCGGAGATTCGATCAAAGCCATTCAGCTAATTTCTAAACTACGTGAACAAGAGTACGAAGTACGCGTTAAGGATGTGCTAAGTCTCAAAACAGTACGAGCAATTGCCAATGTGGTGGAACGAAGTACAAACGACATGTGCGAGCAAGGTGAAATTGCTGGTGAACTAAAGCTATCACCCATACAGTCATTTTTTTACGGACAATCAATGTATGCTCCCGCACATTTTAATCAATCATTTATGCTGGAAACAAGCAATGAGATTGATCTGGTGTGCCTACGCGATACATTCCGATTATTGCTTCAACAACACGATGCACTAAGAGCAGTGTTCCCAGACGGCAAGCAGGTTATACGCCCGATTTCGGAATATGATGACGTTGAAATACTGCAAATGGACTTATCAGCTTGTGCCGAAGCGATTCAAGAAATTGAGTCCATAGGTAACGCACAACAAGCGAAACTTAATATAGAGCAAGGTCCTTTGATAAAAGCAGTTGTATATCAAACAACAGAAAAATGGTACTTGCAAATAATTGTCCATCACTTAATCGTTGATGGAATATCTTGGAGAATTTTGCTTGAGGATATTAATTCATTCTATCATCTGTTGATAAATAAAGTACAGCCAACATTACCTCCTAAAACCAGCTCATATAAAGCTTGGGTTGATATGTTAAGTCAGTACAGCCAAAGCGCAGCTATGGACGCTGAGATGCCCTTCTGGCAAAAGACAGAAGACGCAATACAAAAAAACCAAACCGGACATGTGTTGCCAAGTGAGTCTGTAGCAGAAGCATTGGGCACGCGTATATACACACAACGAATTCCGGCACGTGAGATGGAGCAAGTTTTCCATGCGCTTCACGGTGATTTTGACATGAACAGCCTATTAATATTCAGTTTAGCAAAAGCACTTCAACAAATCTGTGGGATTGATCAAGCTACTCTGTTTATGGAGGGGCACGGTCGTGAAACATTGGATTCAAATTTGAAAATTGAAAGAACTGTGGGCTGGTTTACCTGTGCATATCCCCTAACATTGCAACATCTTGAAGGAACATATTCGAACGATGCAAAATTGGTTAAAGACGCATTAAATCAAATTCCAAATAGCGGAATAGGATATGGGATAGCAAATGCATATCGAAATGATTTAAAGAGCATATTGCCTGATGTCACATTCAATTATTTGGGCGAATTTGCATTACAAAGTAACCAAGACGATCTTTTCTCAATTAGTGAAGTTTCCGGAGGCGCGGATATCTCAAGCAAAAATCGATTTGGAACTCCTATCTCAGTCAATAGTATCATGGCCAGTGGAGAACTATGGATTAATGTCGGTTATGACGCTGACAGAGTACAAGAAGACTTTATAAAAGAACTCGCAGAGCAATATATACAGAATATCAAGACAATAAATAGTGGAGTTCAGCCTAAGGCGATAACCAATGACGAGATTTATGCCCCACCAAGTCATGACTACATTAAACATGAAGTAATTGGGACATATCTGCCGAGTGCTATGGAAACTATGTTCTTCGAATTGGAAGATAGCTGGGTTACGATAGAGCAGAGTTTTACATGCCAATCGCCTGAGGTCTTTCAAGACGCTATTCATGAAGTGATTAGAACACAGAGTATTTTCCGTACATCATATATGACATGCGGACTTAATTATCAACTGATAGAACATGACTTTGACAAGCAATGCAAGCTTAATTATTACGATATTCGCTACACAACTCCTGAAACAATTGAAGCGATTGAAAAACAGATATTAGATGCTGAAAATGATCTTCAAGTCAAAGAAACAAACGTAACTCGCCCGCTTTACTTAATGAGCTTGAAGCGAAGTTCTGAGCAGGAGTATCATCTACGACTGAGAATATCACATTGCATTTGGGACAAGCAAAGTGATGGACTCTTGTATGAGACCGTTAAAAATGCATTGCAAAACCCTGGCGCAGGACGTGTAATAAGCAATTTTGCATTTCGCAATGCCACAGAACAAGCACGTGCCAGTGAGCAGCTCAAGCAATCAGATATCGAGCGTTTGCAGGAGTTTGCTGCATATGAAGAGCAGTACAAACAATTAAGCAAGCAACAAAAAATCGTCCGATTCGACACAGCAGTTGTTGAGTTGGGAGAGCTGCGTGAAATGTATGCACACTCACCGTATAATGTCATTGCACATTTAACGAAAGCAATTGTACAAATGAACAGTGGCTATTGTGGCGAAAAAGTACCATTATATTTGGTGGTAGAAAACAGAAAATATGTAAAGGGCGCATATGAAGACGCAATTGGACTACATCTGGACGTTGTTCCAGTGTTGCTTGATGCCCAAAGTAATGCTAAGGAAAATGACGCAAGTGATTGCATTGCAGACTATCTTCAACTTAAGCGAGAAACAGGCATCAATATCATGGATCAGATGCGTGACCTTCAAGAAAACTTCACACTCGAGGGAGTTTGTACATTGAACATCCAAACAGGATTTGGTCTGACAGATCAGCAATTACTACACATTATGCACGCATTAGAGCATAAGAAAGCCGGGACACACTACGAAATCCTTGCTAATGAGTATAAAGAAGATCGCATTGTCCTCGCATATCCGGTAACTGATGCTTGCAAAGGCGATATAAAACAGATGTTACAAGAAATATGTCAACACGATTTTGTCACGGCGTAGAGCTTAAGGGTGTGGACACCGTCATAGGCAGCACATAAATTAGTTTCACAAGGTGTTCTTAGATTTTCTGAAAGGAATGGTCATTATTAGCATGTTAAAATTCATCATGCTCCCACACGCGGGGAGTATTTGCGGGGCCTATAGCGAATGGAAGGCATTTTCGAACCATAAGGTTGAGGTCGTCTCGATTGACTATAATGGCAGAGGAAAATACTCAGCACTTCCTGAGCCTAGAAGCTGGAAGGAACTCATTGTGTCAACAGCTAAACATGTGCTAGAACATGTTGAAGAATATGAGGAGTTTGTCTTATTCGGACACAGCATGGGGGCCAAAGTTGCCATTGACATTTATTTCTATCTCGCAGAGAACAATTACAAATTACCACAAAAACTAATTTTCTCAAGCTCTAAACTATTTTCAGAACCACAGGAACATCTACATCTGATGTGTACACGGCGATTTGAAGATTATTTCATCCAATTGGGCGGAATAAGTGACGAAGTGCTGGCGTTTGTGGAATTGAAAGAATTACTCTTTTATTATTTAAGACTTGACACACGATTACTTAGCCAATTTAAAGCCAGGCAACCATACAAGCTGGTACAGCCCAGTATCGTAATATTATACGGTGATCAAGAAAATGGGCATCCAAAAGTTGAGTGGAATGAACTATTTAGACAAGCCTGCACATATAAAGTTTTCCCAGGAGATCACTTCTATTTGTTCGAACAAAAGCAAGACGTATTCGATTTTGTCCTTTCGACATTGCCCAAACATGCGCACATCCCAGAGCGTACCATCGCTAGCTAATGCTAATACTAAACACCAATAAAAGAGTAGATACGATTTTATCGGTGTTCAGTATTAGCATTATTTCGTGTAAATGATTACTCCCAAATTTTCCATACATCAGGACAATATCCAATGGTTGCCTTTTTGCCATTTCTCACAATGGGTGATTTTATAAACGCAGGGTTTTCAAGCAACTTTTCTTCCTTATCGGCATCATACGCAAGATAATTCAATATTTCAACATCGTGTGCAGACTGGTCAATCATATTATCAAGACCTACGGCATTTTTGACACTCGTAAACTCGCCACGACTGAGTCCTTTGTCTGAAAGGTCAATACGCTGATACTTAACACGACGCTCCTTGAAGTAACGCTCCGCCTTTTTTGTATCAAAACATTTAGATTTCCCAAAAATTTGAATGTTCATATTTCCTCCGCTGTATTTTAAATGAAACTCCATTGCATTTTCACACTTAAAAGTATGAATTTTCAACACTTTGTTCATCACAATATTCATATTGACAACACTCGATTGCATGGTATAAATTATACTTAGCAAGCAATCGGCGGTAAGGTTGTTCCCTCGATAAAGGGGGTGATTGCAATAGTAGAATGGTCAGAGCTAATTCAACTTGGACTATTGATAGTTGCTATCGTCTGTTTGTGCAGAACGCATAGACGGAAATAACCGCCTGCTATGAAGGCAAGCGGCGTTCCTATTGATTCCAAATCGATTGTTGGAACGACCGCCACCCAATTGGCAACCGCTCATTGCTTGCATCATAGCAAATATTCATAGACTTGTCAATTGATTTTTACAATCCTACACGCCTTCTTTACTGCGTCTAAGTTGTTCTATTTCTGTAAAATTGTTCGTCGGAACATGTCCAGGTAATGGCAATATTTTCTGGTGAATTGCATCAATTATCCAGTCCGGTTGCGGGAAGAAATCGCTTTCCAGTTCATACGCAGGGGTAATCCAATTGCGTGAGCCTACGGTCACAGGTGGTGCATCTAAGTAGTCAAAGGCTAGTTCAGTAATTGTCTGTGCAAAGTCCTTAATATGAGAACCTCTCTCGCAAGCATCAGATGCAAGTACTATTCTTCCTGTTTTCTTCACACTTTCAAGCACTTTTTCAAAGTTAAACGGTACGATAGAACGTGCGTCAATAACTTCGGCAGAGAGTCCATATTTTTCTTTAAGCTCTTTGGCAGCTTCAAGGGCCGGATACAATGTTGCACCTATGGTCAAAATTGTAATATCATCGCCTGCAAGTTTGATATCAGGCTCACCGAATGGAATCTCATAATATTCTTCCGGCACACCGGTTTCGACGAATTGTTCACCAATGTCATAGACACGTTGACTTTCGAAAAATACAACAGGATCACTTCCATTAAGTGCTGTGTTCATCAAGCCTTTGGCGTCATAAGGCGTGACAGGAAATACACATTTCAAACCCGGAATGTGTGCAATTAGCGATGTCCAGTCTTGGGAGTGTTGTGCACCGTATTTTGAACCAACAGACACACGCAATACAACCGGCATTTTCAATACACCTGCACTCATCGACTGCCACTTAGCAAGTTGATTTAACACCTCATCTCCTGCACGACCGATAAAGTCACAGTACATCAACTCAACTAATGCGCGACCACCTGACAGCGCATAACCTACTGCACTACCAACGATTGCCGCTTCGGAAATCGGTGCATTAAAGAATCTGTGATATGGCAACGCTTCTGTCAGTCCTCTGTACACAGCAAACGCTCCACCCCAATCACGGTTATCTTCACCATATGCCACAAGTGTTGGGTCAGTGTAGAACTTATCTATAATAGCCTCAAAGAGACCATCGCGCAATTGATAAATCTTATTCTTAGAGACAGGCTTGCCATTTTCGTCAAATGCATATCTAACCTTACGTGCAATCTGTTGTACACGTGGGTTTTCTTCTTTTGGCATTAAAACATCAGGCTTACGATCTTCCATCTTTTCGATGCTCATGTTTGAGAACATTAGCTTGCCGACTTCTTCCGGTTTAATTCTTGGTGATAAATTATCATCAATTGAAAGTTTGCATGTTTTTGTCATCAGCTCTTTTATAGAGGACTGTATGCTCTCAAGCTTGTTTTTATCACAAACTTTCGCATCAACAAGTTCTTTGCCATAAACGATAAGTGAATCATGCTCTTGCCAAAGTTCAACTTCTTTTTTTGTTCGATAACTTCCACTATCGGACGGTGAATGACCTGTAAAACGATATGTAACTGTATCAAGAAACACAGGAGCTTTGCCAGACTTAATGAGCTCCATCTTTCTGCGCATTGCATCAATTACTGCAAGGGGATTAAAGCCATCAATTCGCTCAGAATGCATCTGATCAGGATTAACACCTGCGCCAACACGAGCCAGCATATTATATGCCATCGTCTCGCCCATTGTCTGACCGCCCATGCCATAAAGGTTATTAAAGAAGTTGAAAATTATTGGCAACCCACCATTATTGAATCCTTCTTCCCAAAGCTGTGTATACTGATCCATTGCCGCCATGTTTAGCGCTTCCCAAACAGGACCGCAACCCATAGACGCATCACCAACATTTGAAATGACAATGCCTTTTTTACTATTTACCTTCTTATAAAGGGCAGAACCCATTGCGATTGTTCCG
>WQWL01000025.1 GCA_009785345.1 Oscillospiraceae bacterium | reverse complement strand
TTTGTAGCAATCGGTGGTTGGTACATTTTGTACTGGGTTGTTCCTCTGAAAGGAGGAGCATGATAGTAATTGAAATCATCGTAATTATTCTTTGGGTTCTATCCGATGTTCAGTTCGTGGCTTATTTCTACTATAACACGTAGAAACGCCACACCTTAATGTCAAGGCATGGCGCTTCTATCGACTTAAAATCGAATTGAGGAGCGACCATCAGAGCATGAGACCACTCGATTGCTTTCACCTTAACATAAACTGTATTCAATTGTCAATATAAATTGCGCTGATTACTGATTTGAGTAACTGATTTGGTCGAGTAATCACTGGGTTTTCTTCTTTCTCGGTGGTTAAGGCACATTTTGTGTTTTAACCACTTTTGCGTGTTGCGAGATTCGCGGGATGTTGTGGACTCGCGGACGAACGCAGTTCGTCCCTCGCTGTGCAAGACAGATGAACCATCCCCTTGTCTTCTAAGTGATTTGGGGTGTTTCGTTTTTGTTATTTGAGGCGTTTCATTTAAGTGATTTGGGATGATGTAGCAGTTAATGTAGCAGCAGGGCGACCGAGGACGGTCGCCCCTACGAGAATCTGTGGTGCTAAAACACAGAAAACTTACACTACCAAACCTTCAAAACAACTGCTTCCCATGGAGATAGGCTGCCGTCATAGGTTTTGCGACCGATGTTTGTAACAGCTACTGTGCCTACCATGCTTCCTTCAAAGGGTATTGTTACCGAGTCGCTTGAGAAGTTCAATATTACCGTATATTGCTCGACTCCGTGTGTCGTTCGTGTATATGCAATTACTTTTTTGTCCGAATAGACAGGTGCAAAATCACCATATTTAAACGTCTCACTTGATGCACGAAGTCTAATCAAATTTCTGTAATAATTATATATGGAACCTGCTCTTTGCCTTTGCTCCTCATAATTGATGTTTACATAATTCTTGTTTATCCCTAGCCATGGCTCGCCGGTCGTGAATCCTGCACCCGGTCCTGCATTCCATTGCATGGGTGTGCGAGAATTATCGCGAGAGCACGGCATAATCCATTTTTTTCGTAGAAACTCAGGCACCCTGACAGAACGAAGAAGCTCATCAACACCCAATGTTTCCAAATCATCAATTTGTGACATTTCGGTAAAATCGAAATTCGTCATGCCGATTTCTTGACCTTGATACATAAACATGCTGCCACGCATGGTAAATTGCATAGTCGCAAGCAATTTAGCACTACGCTCCCAATACTCACCATCATTACCATAATGGGAAACTATACGTGGTTGGTCGTGGCTTTCAAGATAAAATGCATTCCAGTCGAGTCCTTGCTGCCATTTTGTCAACACCTTCAACAGCTTGTCTGCTCTGAATTTTTTTGGCATATATTTTTCCACTACTCTATCAACTTGTAGATGGTCAAAATAAAACACCATATCCAGTTCATTACGGTCAGTGTCTGATAGCATTTTAGCATCCCGCAGGTTGACCAAAGCCGACTCCCCTACTGTGAAACAATCGTAATGGTCAAGCACGTCACGCTTTAGCTCCCGCAATATCTCATGGATACCTTCCTGAGATACAAAGTGCTCTCTGCCACAAACTGCAAGACGGTGTATTCCGTCATCAAACGATGTTTTCCAGATTAGATTTATCACATCACAACGGAAGCCTGCTGCCCCTTTTTCGAGCCAAAAGCGCATTATTTTCTTGACTTCTTCAATGACTTTTGGATTACGAAAATTTAAGTCAGGTTGTTTTTCATGGAAGAGATGCAAATAATATTCTTCGCTCTCAGGGTCAAATGTCCATGCACTTTCTGCAAAGAACGTTGTCCAATTGTTTGGTGGATTTCCATCTTCGTCTGCCGGTTTCCAAATGTAATAGTCGCGAAACAGGCTATCTTTGTTGCGACTGTGAACAAACCACTCGTGCTCATCCGATGTATGATTTATAACGAGATCCATTATTATCTTGATATCACGCCTCGCTGCTTCCGCAAACAGCTGCTCCATATCAGCCATTGTTCCAAACTTTGGATTAATATCACGATAATCACTAATATCATAACCATTATCAATATCCGGCGATTTGTACACCGGGGACAACCATATGATTCCCACACCAAGTTCTCTTAGCTCGTCAAGTCGCGATATGATTCCCGGAATATCACCAATTCCATCCCCGTTCGAGTCTTGAAAGCTACGAGGATATATTTGATAGACAACTCTTTCTTTCCACCAGTTACTCATTAATGAATCCTTTCGTTTCTGTAAATCTTGATTTCATAATTGCCACAAACTGTATCTCAGTATAGCAGAAAGGAGCAGCTTGCACTACTCCTTTTTGATTATTCTTGTGTACAAAGTGTATTTTCTTACTTAAACGGATTCTCCTCCGGGTATGGTAGCGATGCAGGTTGGTTGTATGATATTTTTGGTACTCCCAAGAATTTGAACACTTCGTAGATGGCTTTTCCGTGATGTCCGAATGCAACTGCACCGTGATGGGGGTAGCGGTCTCCTACTAATACGTGACGATAGAAGCGTCCCATTTCTTTTATTGCGAAAATACCGATCCCACCGAATGAACGAGTTGCTACAGGCAATACTTCACCATTTGCAATATAAGCTGTTAGACCGCCTTCGGCTGTGCCTTGTACACGATAGAATGTGATTTTCCCGGGCTTAATATCTCCTTCTAGTGTACCTCTTGTTATATCAGGCTCTTTGTCTTTTTCCAACAAGCGATGCATTATAAGCTGATGCTTGAGCTCGCCTTTTGTTAGTTGACACATTGGCGTATTTCCGCAGTGGAAGCCCATGAATGTGTCTGTGAGAGTGTAATCGAATTTGCCTTTGATATCTTGCTCATACATATCTGCAGGAACTGAGTTGTTAATATCAAGCAATGTAACCGGTGTAGCACTTACACATGTGCCAATGTATTCAGAAAGCACACCATAAATATCAACTTCACATGAAACCGGAATACCACGTGCTGCCATGCGGCTATTTACGTAGCACGGTACAAAGCCAAACTCTGTTTGGAATGCAGGCCAGCATTTGTTTGCAAATGCAACGTACTCACAGCTACCTTTATTTTTCTCTGCCAAATCGAGAAGTGTAACTTCAAATTGTGCAAGCTTTGGAAGTATTCCAGCCATTTTGTTGCCGTCACCGAGTTCACGTTCCATATCGGCAATGACTTCTGGAATACGTGGATCGTCTTTATGCTTGTTAAATGCAACCAATAGATCGAGCTCTGAGTTCTCTTGTATTTCTACACCCATGTTGAAAAGTTGCTTTATCGGAGCATTACATGCCATAAAGTCTTGTGGACGAGGTCCGTATGAAAGTATTTTTAACTTGCTCACACCGATTAGTGCACGAGCAATCGGAATAAATTCTGCAATCATTTCTGCGATTTCACTTGCTGTACCAACCGGATATTCCGGAATATACGCTTTTAGATTGCGCAAGCCGAGGTTATAGGAACAGTTGAGCATTCCGCAGTATGCATCACCGCGTCCATTTATTAGTTTGTCTGCTGCATCTTCTGCAGCTGCAACAAACATTGTTGGACCACAAAAATGTTTTGCAAGCAATGTTTCCGGTGTTTCAGGACCAAAGTTGCCAAGAAATACCACAAGAGCATTGACGCCAGCTGCTTTCACATCAGCAGCTGCTTTTAGCATGTCGTTTTCATTTTCTACAGTAATTTTACATTCGTAAATGTCACCACAAGCTGCAACTATAGCTTCGCGGCGTGCTCCTGAGAGCTCAATTGGGAAACAGTCTCGAGATACGGAAATAATACCTAGCTTTACGTTTGGAATGTTTATCATAATGACCAACCTTTCACTTATTTATTTTTGACCGTAGTATGCGTTTTTGCCATGTTTGCGTAGATAATGTTTATCAAGCAACTCATTTTGCATTGATTTTATATCATTATTTAGCATTATATCATGCCACGCCATAAATGCAATCTCTTCTAACACAACAGCATTGTGCACCGCTTCTGATGCATCCTTGCCCCATGTGAACGGACCATGACTGTATACCAGTACTGCCGGAACGGCATCAGGATCTATATCTTTAAACCGCTCAATTATTACATTGCCCGTCTCTGCCTCATACTCTCCGGCAATTTCTTCCGGTGTCATTTTTCGAGTACAGGGAATTTCTCCGTAGAAATAATCAGCATGGGTTGTGCCTAGAGCAGGAACGCCTTTGCCTAATTGTGAAAATATCGTCGCCCATCGACTATGAGTATGAACAACCCCACCGATATTCGGAAATGCTCTATAAAGTGCTAAGTGCGTTGCTGTATCCGACGACGGCGAAAGGTTGCCATCAACAACTTTCCCTGTGCTTAACTCAACAACAACCATATGCTCTGCTGTCATTCCATCATACTCTACACCGGATGGCTTTATTACAACAAGACCTTTTTCACGGTCAATCCCGGAAACATTGCCCCACGTGAATGTGATAAGTCCATGTTTCGGAAGTTGTAAGTTTGCTTCCAATACTTGTTCTTTTAGTTCTTTTAACATATCTGTTATCGCCCTCTATAAGTTCTCAACAGCCGCACGTTCTACATGAAGTGCTGCCCTATAACGTTCGAGATAGACATTAAATCCATCAACATCTGATGAATCAGGTTCTATTATACTTACTTTTGAATCTGCAAATATTTTTTCATTTAAGAAGTCTTCCAAGGTTTCATTGCCATCTTTCACCACAGAGTATGCGGCAAGCAACGCAACACCCCATGCTCCACCATCACCGGCAGTTTCCATGACCGCAACAGGTATGTTCAACGCTCCTGCCATCAGCTTTTGACCAACAACTGCAGTTTTGAAGAATCCGCCATGTCCGACGATTTTTGAAAGTTCTATTTCTTCTTCCACTATCAGCGGCTCTATGCCTATTCTGACCGTTGCAACTGTGGATAAAAGTAGTGTACGCATAAAATTTTCAACAGTAAATTTACTATCAGGAGTTCTCGCGACTAAGGGGCGCCCCTCGCTAAACCCTGTTCTATATTCACCTGCAAGATAATTTACAGATACCAATCCTCCGGCATCACTATCTCCCTTAAGCGCGGCATTATATAAAGTGCGATATAGCTCTGTCATATCAGGATTTTTGCCCATCTGTGTCAACATATCGGCAAACATATTCATCCAGCCATCAAGATCACCCGTACCATTTATACAATGCACCATTACTGCCGGCTTGCCTGATGGAGATGCCAGAATATCGATATCTTTATGGAACTTTTTCAATGCGTCTTCAAGTACGAGGATAGCGAAAATCGATGTGCCCGCTGAGATATTGCCCGTACCCGGTACTATTGTATTTGTCGCAACCATACCTGTCCCTGCATCGCCTTCCGGCGGACAGAGAGGTACGCCCGGTTTTATATTTCCTGTTGGATCAAGCAGTTTTGCACCTTCTTCTGTCAGGTAACCAGCATTTTCACCTGCAACAAGCACTTTCGGAAGCACATCGGTAATCTTCCAAGGCAGGTTGTATTCAGCAACAAGTTCCTCATACTGCTTAACCTTGTTTAGATCATAATATCCTGTATTATTATCAAGGGGGAACATGCCTGAAGCTTCACCAGTACCAACGACATTTTCTCCGGTCAGTTTATAGTGAATGTATCCTGCCAGAGTTGTTAGATATTTCACATCATTTATATGTGACTCTTTCGCGCTCACAGCATGGTATATATGTGCTATACTCCAACGCTGCGGGATTTTAAACTTGAATAAATCTGTCAGGCGATTCGCCGCCACTTCAGTCATTGTATTACGCCATGTACGGAAATCTGTGAGTTGGTTATAGTCCTTATCAAACACGAGATAGCCATGCATCATAGCCGAGACACCCATGCCGCCTATTTCCGGCATATATCCGTTATGCTTCTCGCGATAATCTGCAAAAAGCAATGTCAAACTTTCTCTTATCCCATGCCACGCATCCTCAAGTCGATATGTCCACACTGAGTTTTCAAACCGATTTTCCCAGTCGAAACCACCGGATGCCAGAGGTTTTCCGCTTTGATCAATGGCCACAGCTTTTATTCGCGTTGAGCCAAGTTCTATTCCAAGAAATACTTTCATTTTCTACTCCTTTGAACAATTTAGTAATCTAATTCTTCATTCCAGTCATTACAATACCCTCTACAAGGTACTTTTGTCCAATAATATATATTATTACACCTGGAATTATTGCAAGGACAGCTGCAACCATCGTGTAGTTCCATACCGTTCCGAAAGAGCCGGAGAATACACGCAAGCCAATTGCCATTGTTGCCATGCTTTGATCACCACCGAGATATATCATTTGTGTTAAAAGATCGTTCCAGATTAGCATGAAAATGAATATTGCGACAACCATTATAGCTGGCTTTACTGCCGGGAATATTATGAACCATAATATTCGAAGTCTGCCTGCTCCATCAATCATTGCTGCTTCATCCAACTCACGTGGTATAGTCAACATAAATTGACGCATTAGGAAAATATTAAATGCACCTCCACCGCAGATCCATGGAATAATGAGCGGTAAGAAAGAGTTTGTTACACCCAAGAAACTTGTCCAAACTATAAATATTGGTATAAGTGTGACCATTGGCGGTAATAACATCGACGCTATACATAATCCAAAGACAAATTTCTTTCCACGGAAGCGTAAGCGAGCAAAGGAATATCCACATAGGACTGCCGTCCCGGTTCCCAAAACAACCGCGGGAACTGCTATAATCATTGTGTTGCGTAGATACAAGAAGAAATGGAATCTCTCCAACGCATTACGGTAATTTTCGAATAACCAACGATTTGGGAAAAACGCCATTGATCCGACTTCAGTCAATGTCATAAGTGATGATCTTATAATCCACCACATTGGAAAGAGAACAATCACAGAAAGAACCGACAATATTCCAAAATAAATAACTGTGTCTACTTTTCTGTTATTTATTCGAGATCCTATTGTCAACAAAAGTGGAATAGCAATAATCGCTATTGTTGACCATGCCAAAGTGTAGCCAAGTGTGCTTGCAGTAAAGAAGAAAAACGCAAGTGTAAAGATAATTCCTACGACACCCAATATACTCAGTAAGTACGCTTTTTTCCTATCTGTTGAACCAATGAAACTGAACACTCCCGACACAAGCATGAACGCACCGTATACAAGTGCGAATATAAAGTATGTGTCAATCGCACGACCACTTGGTAAGAGCATTGCCTTGTCTTCGTCTGCATGTTCTTCCACAAGTTCTAACGCATAAATTGAAGCTTCCAACTCATTAGCTACTGTATCAATCTCAATTTGAGTTTCTGCACCATCTGCTGCAAGTATCCTTGCTCTACGCAGAGCTCCTTGCAATTCCTCCCATGATTCAGGTGTCCAAATCGGCTCAGGTGACGATTCACCGGTTACCGGATCCATTACCTCAACTGTTGATGGAATTGCCATGGCGTCCGCAATAGTCGCTTCTAAGAATATCGTTCCTGTTATATCTGCTCCTAAAAGTCCGGAAATCCCAAACGCAAAGACAAGCAGTGCAAGAATTAAGAGAAATATACTCGCCAATTTCAAAACACTTTTGCCGCGAACCGGAACGGTTCTTTTGTGTTCGCCGTGTTCATGTTTAATCAATGATGTCATCTTGCGTCACCTCCCTCGTAGAAGAGCCAGGATTTTGACGTTGCAAATAGCACTGCCGTAAAGAATCCTACTAAGATAAAGAATATGAATGCAATTGCATTAGCACGACCCATAAAGCTGTTCATAAAGCCTTCACGGTACATTATGAATGTCATAAAGAGGTACGATTCTTGCATAACTGCGCGCCCAGCCGAACCTCCTTGACCCATTATCATTGAAGGAACAAAAACTTGCATGTGTGTGACTAAACTCATTAGCATATTGTAGAAAATGATTGGAGTCATACACGGAATGGTTATATTCCAAAATCTTTGCCATGCATTAGCTCCGTCAACTTCTGCCGCTTCTTGATATGTTCTCGGTACATTGCCGAGACCTGCCATTTTTATAACAATAATATTTCCGCTTGCCCAAACAGCGATAATTGCGAGAGCAGGAATAATTGTTGCGTCGGTATTTAGGAAATGCGTTCTTTCTCCACCAAACATATTTACAATACTATTGATTGGTCCTTGCCATGAATATAGCAATCTCCAAACTGTAAATGATGCAACTACAGGAATTATGAAGGGGAGGTAAAATATTGTTCTAAAAACTGATCGTCCTGGCATCTTGCGATTTAGCAGCAACGCAATAACCATAGAGTAAAACATTCCCAATACGACTGTGAGGAATGCATAAATTATAGTTACTCGTATTGATGGCCAAAAGAAAAAGTTTTCTGTAAATAGATGTATGTAATTAACAAATCCACCAAATACCGGAGCACCCGGAATCCGCCAATCAAACAACGATAGTCCAAATACTGAGGCGAGTGGTATATATGTTACAAGAGTAAGCCCCAAGAAAGCTGGAATCAAAAACACTTTTGCAGCTCTGGCCTCAGCCCTGTCGGCTCTGCCTAAGCGAAAGTCATTTTGCGCCGAGCCTCGTAACAACATTATTGTTGGGATATATGATAATATCGAAAACCAAATAAACGAAAAACCATCAATTGCAAAAATCGTAAAGGCTGTTATTGGAATTACGATCCAAAGATCAATTTTTCCGAGTAACCCTAATAATGCTGCTCTTTCTTTGCTTCCGCTATTAATCCATGACATGATTGCTATAATCAATCTGAATAATGCAAAAGCAATCAAAAAGTAGAGAAACATTGGCATAAAGCCATATGGATTCTCAACACATATACTACATCTTATCAGTCTACCACAGTAAGTTCCCATTGATAATAGGTGAGTTTGAAATGCTTGCGCATATACAAAACGAGCTGGTCTCATTGACTCTAATAAGCCAGAGCCGGTTATTCCAAGAACGCTCACCATTGCGGTTATTCCTACAAAAATAAAGTATATAATTCCTGTTATTCTAAGTAATCCTTTTGCCGGCGCATCCATAGCATACACCCTTTCTATTCGAGGCATTGTGTACATTTTATCGCACATTATACATATAGTACAGTAGATTGTGAAAACTTTAAAATAGCGCCCGGCCCGATCTGTTCGAGCGGGCGCTATTTTCTGCTAGTTAGTACCGTTGTTTAAAGTTGTTTTAACCTGCATTTGCTGCTCTTAGAGCATCCATGCCGCCCTCAATTGCTTCTTCTGCTGATTGAGAACCATCCCACACAGGAGCTAGAACTGTGCCAAGCACATCTAGAAATACGTCCATGTTAGGTATTGTGTACCAAGCTGCTGATTGAACAACCGGTGATAATGATGCTTCGATAACTGCTGAACGGTAGTCATCAAACGGCGGGAAGTTGTCATTGCCTGCTGCACGTCCAGGATAGTCATTGTCTGCCCAACGACGCATTAAAGCTTCGTCATGATACCATGCTGAGAAGATTGGCATCCAAATTCCGGTTTCGACTGTATTCCATGCATTTTCAGGCTGTGCATACCATGCAAGCCAGATACTTGCAGCAACAGGATGTTCTGTGGTTGCAAATAATACATTTGGTCCTGCTGTAGCAATTGTTCCTTGACCATCCATGCGTGGTAATACACCAACATTGAAGTTAAGACCATGATCTCTTCTTGCTCCACCGAGCCACACACCAAATGACCATGTGCCGTTAACTGCCATTGCTGTATCTTCAACTAGCCATGTGCTGATGTAGCCTTCGTTTGTTCCGAATTGTGGAGATACACCGTGTACGAGGTGAAGATCTGCCATTCTTTGAATTGCATCAACAGCTGCATCATTGTCAATTATGACGTTACCATTTGCATCAAACCATGATGTACCGTTGGCACGTGCCCAAGCTTCAAGCATCCATGTTGCATTATATTGGCGGAAACCGTATTGTACAACATTGCTGCTGTCAAAACCTGCATCATGTGCATCTCTGCCCGCAGAGTCAAGTGTCAGAGATTTTGCTGCATCTAGGAACTCTTCCCATGTCCATGCTGTGTCCCAAGATTTTGGTGGTGTATCAATACCTGCTTCTTCGAACTTGTCAACATCATAGAACAGTGCAACAATGTTATTACACACTGAGTATGCAAGCGCTTGGCCATTATGTGTAAATGCAAGGTGTGGTAGCGGAGTATCGCCAACTGCTTCTTCAATGGCATTAACATCAATAGCTAATAGTGCGCCACGCTCGGCCCAACCTATAACTTGTGGCTCTGCCATGATTGCTGTATCCGGCAATGTTCCGGCCGCTGCCATTGTGTTCATCCATGTTTCGTACTCGCCACGATCTATTTGGATGGCTTCAACAGTAATCCATGGAAACTCGTCTTGGAATCTTTCGATTGTTGCAAGCAAAACTTCATGCTCTGAGTCTGATCCCCAGTGTGCGTAACTAATCGTTACAGCTTCTTCGTCTTCTACTTCTTCAAGGTCAGGCATTACTATTGCCGGTGGCTCTTCCGGTTCTGGGGTTGGTTCTGGAGTTGCTTCTACCACATCTTCTGGCGGGTCTGCAGGGGTCTCTTCTGCGGCGCAAGCCACTATGCCTGCAATCATAATGAGGCATAACAATAGTCCGAGGATACGCTTTAGGTTTTTCATTACTTTTCTCCTTACATAATATGATTTTTATTTTAATTTGCGTCGTTTACACAAATTTTGACTGAGTAGAGTTCCGTTAGAATGATAATGCTGCTTCGTCTCCGGCGTTCACTGTTGCCGACTTGTCGTAGACATTGAACTTTAATTCTTTGTCAGAAAGATTTTTGACCGTTACTGTGTCCTTCGTCACTGTGACTCCGATTTTTTGCCCTTGCCAAATTATTTGATATGACAGGGTTTTAATTTGTTCCGGTATACAAGGCTTGAACATCAACGTGTCAGAGCTCAGTGCATTTACCAGACCACCAAAACCATGAACAACCTCTTGCCACATACCGCCGACATTGGCAAAATGTATACCATCAGACGCTCTTGGACGTAAACCAAAGTCTATATCAACAGATTTGAGCCAGTTTTCATATGCCAAATCCGGACGCCCCATATATGCTGCAACTATTGCATTATGGCATATTGAGTTGGACGAATCGTGTATCGTATATGGATTATAGTACTCAAACGAGGCTATCATTTCTTCTTTTGTAAACGCCTCTGTGTATAATCCCATTAGTGCAATAACGTCAGATTGTTTAAGACACTTGGCGCGATATTTCAGTTCCTGTGTCGTATAAAATCCGAACTGCTTGTTTTTGTCTTTCCATAATCCTTCAATATCAATTTCACAAAACATCGTATCAAAATCATCACATTGCCAGATTATATTGCGCTCTTCATCTTTTGGAATTGGAAGGCCATCGGCAATTTCATTGAATAATTTCAATTCTTTTTCGTCAAATCCAATTTTCTTGCTTACTTTTTTGTATAATTCAGGTTCATCTGCTTTACACATATTTACAACTTTTTCTGCAAGTCGCAGGTTTTCACGAACAACGAAATTCGTATATGCATTGTTATTTGTAATTGGCTTATACTCATCCGGTCCCATAACTCCGAGAATGTGATATCCCGGGCGACCTTTTAACTTATCAACACGTGTTGTCCAATATCTGGACGTTTCAAGGATTATTTCAAGACCGCAATTGTACAGAAAGTCTTTATCATTCGTGTTGAGATAGTAATGCCAAAATCCAACAACTATATCGGCAGTAATATGAATCTCATGGTCAGCATATTCGAACAATGAGCACACCTCATTACCGTAACGATCTGTCTGCCATGGATATCTTGCACCGTTGTAATTATGAGCTTTTGCACTGCGTCTAGCACCATCTAGGATGCCATAACGATACAGCCCCGTCATTTTTGCGAGTGCCGGTTGTGTATAGATGTAGAATGGTTGGAAAAATATTTCCATATCCCAACATACTGAGCCCAGATACATCTCACTCGTCGAGCCTTTGGCACAATTAAGTGCACGTGGATCTGTAGAGCGAGCACGGAACAAATGATAAATTGATTGTCTTATAGCACGTTGACTGTTGTAGTGTTCCGGGTCGTTAGATTCAATTTGAATGTCTGACATTTCCCAATTTTTAGCCCAACGAGCAGTATGTGCAGTGTGGAGTGCGTCTGCTCCTTTGTCAATAGCAGTATTTATCATTCTGATACCATCATCTAGTAGTGACTCACTATCAAAGTACAGGCTTGCTGCTTGTGCTGATACTTTAAGCGCTTTTGCTTCTTTTCCTTTTTCCAAAGTAAAAGAAAGACTTGAGCTTATGCGGCGATCGTTACGTTCAATTGAGTGATGGTAAGTTTTATCACATACAAGGCGACTGACTGTAACAATTCTATCGTTGAGATTGCCGGTAACATCAGAATAGATAACACGGTCTGCTGCAAATCCGATTGCACGGCTCGTAAACTTATCATAACCATTAGTGCGCGTGTCGTTATCAATATAGCTTTTTAACTCAATGTCAACATCTCCTGAGAGCGCTGTAATGTTCAGCTCTTGCACGCAGACAAATCTGTCCTCTGGATTCATATAACGTTTAAACAGTAGATTTAGCTTCTTTCCTGCTGTTGTTTTCCACACAAATGTTCTGTATAGTGTGGCTGTTTGCATATCAAGCCAACGACTGTAGCCTGTGATATCACAGTTTTCCATATCTAGTCGCTCGTTGTCAGCATGCACTTCTAAACCAAGCATGTACGGAAGATTAATTACGCCAACATTCCAGTTCGGATGTTTGCCTTGTACCAAAGGTATGAATGTTCCCCAACGGCTCTTTTTTGTTGGAACAACTTCAAGTGAAACGTTCATTGCTTTACGATCATAGGATATGTTTTGCTCATCGTCAGTAAATCCCTCGTCAAAGCTTGAGCGAGTGGTCAAAAAGCCTGTTCCTAACGCCATAATTGATTCATTGTGGCGAACACGAGTTACATCAAACTCGTCCTCTATAACACACCAGTTGGGATCTCTCTTATAATTGTCTATGTACATGGAAAACCTCCAAATTAATATATTTTCTTCCTAACTTTATTACGAATGTTTCTCTTCAATACGCTTGTAAACGTCCTCAAGTGTACCTTTGAATGGACCGTATGTTTCCATTTTTATTGAAACAAGTGCCGCTGCAAATTTTAGTGATGTTGGTACATCGTGTTTAAGTCTCCAGCTTTGGTAAGCAGCAAATGTTGTATCGCCACGACCTGTGCGCCCAATTACACTATTGTTTGAGAATTTTTCATAATACGTTACGCCGTCTTTTCTCGCAAGCACTCCATCTGATTTTGTTGCTACTATTTCTGAGCAACCCCATGATGCGATAATTTCTGTTGCTTTTTCCAGGTCTTCAGTTCCTGTTAGAACACGAGCTTCAACAATGTCGATTTTCAACATGTCCATTTTAGATACGATTTCTTTTTTATCTTTAACATCACCGAAGTTTATTTCTTTTGTCACAGGTGTTATCTGCCTAACAAAGCTCTGCATGTCTGTTGATAATTTATATCCGCGAGCTTTAAGTCCATCAATAAGTGCCATGTCAAACTCTGAGTCTGAAATTCCACCTAGATGATAATATTCCGATTCCAATTCAGGAATATCCTCGATTTTTATAAGCCCGGCTGTTTTCATAAGTGTAATGTCGCGCTCGTCAACATTTTCTGATTTGTGAATGACTCTGGAGTATGTTGTACAATCAGCCGGAATTATAAATACGTCTACACCCAAATCTTTCATCGGCTGTGTTATGTTTTCCTCTTTTGGATCCATCTTCACGACCGCTGCCGTTTTTATTCCGATTCTCGCAGAAACCATAGCTCCACAGAGAACTGCACTACCCGGCGCAATTATTTTTTCTTCACCAAATGGGTGAACCTCATCATATGCCATGTGCCCTATAAAAGTAATTCCATATTTACTCATTGATCTCATTTCTCCTTCAGTTAATGAATTTTTCATTTATATTCGTTTAGCTATAGCGATCTAATCGTTTAGCTAATGCTGGCTAGAGTCACTATTCGCTTTCTCAGCTTATTGCTCGCAGTCAAAAGTGTACATTGTTCAGACAGAAAACGAAGTCAATTCACTATTATATCCCTATGTTTATCTTGAGATATCAATTTTAGTCGTTATTTTAGTCGAGCCACCGTATCCCTCATAATCACCTTACTTGGAATGATTATATTTTGTGAGTCAACGTGCCCCTCTGCTCCACCGAGTTTCTGAGTTGCTATTTTTGCTGCGGAGTATCCTATGGCTTCCAGGTCAATCTCTACTGTTGTCAGTTTTGGAAATACAAAGTTTGAAACATTTCGATTGTCAAACCCTACGACCGAAATATCCTCCGGCACCTTAAGCTTTGCATCTCTTATTGCGTCCATTGCTCCAATTGCCATTAGATCGTTCATAGCCAAAACTGCTGTCGGCAGCGTATCTCGGGTACTATGTTCCAGCAAATCTTTCATGCATGCATATCCGGAGGCACGCTCCCAATCTCCGTTTCTAATCATTGTGCTATCTAGTACGAGGTTCGCTTCTTTAAACGCTCTGTTTATACCCTTTAGACGCATTTGCGCCGGTGCTGTATGAGCCAATCCTGTAATTACAGCTATTCGCTTATGACCATTCTCAATTAAATGGCGCGTTAGCTCAGTTGCTGAGTTTTCATTATCATGGTTAACCGAACAAATGTGCTCATCGCTCGAAGTGGAGTATGCTACAATTATCGGTTTGTTGATGTTTGATAGTATTCCTGTGATGTCACGGTTAAACATGCCTACATATATCACTGCGTCGACTTTAGCACCAAAAACCAGAAATGATAGTGCATTATTTATTTTGTCTTTCTGATGGATAATTTGATCATACTGGTTAAATAAGCTATCTAGCATCCTGAGGTCGTTGAGCAATATATTATAGTCGGTCTTTTCAATATACTCCGATATCCCGTTGATTATTCCTACTGTTGGAAATTCAAGAATATCCTCGGCTAAAATCCCAATAATATTCGTCTTTTTTGTACGCAGACTTTTTGCTACCCTGTTTGGCTGATAATTCGTCTTTGAGATTACATCCAAAACACGTTGACGCTTTTCCGGCATTACCGGTTTTGAGCCATTTATTACATATGATACTGTGGCTGTAGAAACCCCTGCTTCTCTTGCTATATCTTTAATTGTAATCGGGGTCACCTCACCTTGAACGATAAATTTAATCGTTTAAATATTGCATAAATTATACCGTGTGACCGTGTTGATGTCAATAGACAACTGTATGTGCAATTTCACAAAACTTAACATGTCCGTTTTTGTGCAATATGCTAAGAGGCTGTCGCACTTACGTGCGGCAGCCCCTTTGCGCAGATTTAAAAAATCATTTTTGCTATATGTGCTATATGCTAGTCTGTTATGGCATTACGATTTATGTTTAGTGGAGTAGTCCCTGACACACCACCACCACTACCTTGTAATGTGGCATTTGCGCGTACTTCAAACCTAGCATTATTGACTATTGCGCCATTGTTTATGAGAGTAGAGTTCGTTACATTTTCTACGTGCCCATTGTTTATAATTCTGCCACCCGGCATTATCCTTATTGTTCCGCCTACTGATCCACCTTGGTTATTAATTCTACCGCCTTCAGCTACTATGAGAGTACCATAGACACGAAGTTCACCGCGACTTTCGATATTTAGTGCTGTGTTCACTGTTAGCGTAGTTCCGACCGGAATTTCAAATGGACTATGTTGTTGGAAGATACCCAGGTTGCTTCTGGTATTAAGGGTAACGTCATTTGTATTCAGCAATTCTCCGAGGGTTCTTGGGTTTGTGCCTGTGAACGAAGTTGGTGCTGAAGAGACTATTTCTAACTCAAACATAGCATCTGATGGTGATTCGTAAGTGAACAAGAATGGAATTTCCAGTCCGTTTCTATCAAATGTCGGTCTCACCATTACTGTTTCTTGTAGTTCACCGTCGACAATTACATCATATCTGCCCGGTATAAGTCCTCTGATAGTGACTTCTGATTCACGAGCCATTCTTGAGACATTGTCTACAGTGAAAGAAACACCTGTTTTGTTTTCACGAATACGCACTTCTTCAATATTGTGAGTTCTGAGGTCTATGGCCATTCCTGTGCCCACTACATTGACTCTGGATCTTAGTCCATCTTGTGGCACTACTACAAACTCATTGTTTACCATCTCGACTGTTCCGCCGTATGCTGTGAGGCCGAAGTGTGGGTCGTTAGGAACAACGGCTGTGTGGAGAATACGCAGACCTGCCCACAACTTGAGTCCACCTTCACCTGTTTGTGCATACATACTATGTTGAGGTGATGCAAATTCATATGGACGTGTTGGTTGGTTTATAAACCACATTGCTCCGATAGGACCTCTGCCTTGTGTTGTCAAATCAGGATTCGGTGCAACACCTTGTAACTGAGAAGCACTTGCAGCGGCTCTTGTAAGAGGTCCGTTTTGGATTTCCGGCTGTCCCATCATCAGTCCGACAAACGGTGCAAGTGAGTGACCGTATATCTGACTCCACATTGCTGCAGTTCTGTCTGCATCGGGTTCAAAATTAAAGAACCAATGCTGAAGTGCTGCACCTTGCATACCTACTGTGTATTGGAAGTTCCACCAGTCGTTACCCATAGGACGTGACGTGCTTTGGTGATACCATACCGGCTGCATACCTGTCCAACCAAGCATCTTATCAACAACTCTTAATGGGAGCTGCCAATTGTCTGGGTCTGTGAAAGTTTCCGGATTCCAACGTTGGTTTGTAAAGTTTGCAAAGTTGATTGTGAGGAAGTATACGCCTTCTTCTGATGTATTGTCTACCCAGAATTCTGATCCGTATGGATTTGTCATGCTGAAACCGTTTGCTTTAGATGTAAATCCGCTTGCATTTGCAACAGCTGTGCTAACGAGTGGGAACTCGTTGTTTGGAGGATATGCAGGTCTTGCTTGAAGAACGCCGTTTGCTGTTGTGAGACCAGTTCTCATTCTGTCAGCAATAACAGCACTTGATGTTGCTCTTTGACCCAGGTTTCCTTGAGGAGTGCGTCCGCCGCCCGGGAGGGGTTGCATGTCAGCTGTAGGATTGTACTTCGTGAATGTGCCGTGATTGCCTTGAGCATACTCATATCTCAGCGCTGCATAAACTTCAGGAATAACGGACTCGCCCATTTTACCAAAAGCACGCATAGCTGTAGAGGCTTCTACTGCAACTATACCGGCTACTCTCAGGTAGTCAACTGCGTCCCAATCACTTTCGAGCCATTCAGTAACATGTGGATTGTTTCTGATGATTTGATACATTGAGAAGAATTGATTTACCAAGTGTAAGTGGTTGTATGTTCTGTCATGTGTTTGCATGATACCGCGAGCTGCTGCACTGTCTGCAGCGCCTGCTGTACTGTTTCCGCCCATTCTGAAACCATTTGTCTGCCAGCAACACTTAACTGTCAGAACACCTTCGCGATATACATTGCCTGATGCATTGCGGAAACCACCGGTTCCGGTTGTCATTGGAGCCGCTAATACGGGGTTTCCGTATGGGTTACCCGGACGGAATACATCTGTTCTGGTTCTTGCAGAATCTACGTATCCGCCGAATGGTTGGATGTTCATCGGATATGCCAGTCTTGTAAAGTAGAGCTCAAGTGCTCTGATTTCACGTTCAACAGGCATTGCTATGTTCTTTTGTGCCAGGAATTGAGCGATTGTGTAATATTGCTCATAGTCAGAATTATTACATGCAAATGAGTTGCCTGTTCCTGTTCTGATAGCTCCTGTATTGTTTTGGAGTTTCATAAACCCATAACGGTGGTCTCTCATGTAACTTGACAAGTTATCTCTGTACGCATTAGCTGAGTGACCTGTTCCGGGTGGGAATGCTGCCATTCTTGCCTCATGGACTTCTGGAGATATCCAGAGATTATCCATAATGAAGTCTGCATGAGTTTGCAATGCTCCATCTTCGCCGCCCAGCGGAGTTTGTAGCCAGAATTGCATTACACTTTGTTTTGTTCCGTTGCCATATGCATCAGGAGCAAAGTTGATTGCAATGTCGTTACGTCCGAGCTTTTGGAATGTGATTCCAAATACTTGGATTCTGCGTCCCTCAGCATCTTCTCTGTCTTCAACATGGCGGAATATAGGAGACCATTCATCTCTGTTTGCTTCTGTAAACCATGTTGCTGTACTTGTTTGTGTGCTAACACCGGATGTTGGTGCATTGATACCGAATTGATCACTTGGCAGAGGAGTAATGTCTGTAAGATATACATCTTCTTCTGCATAGACTGCTACTAATGCTTCGATATCCATGAATGTTACTGTACCGGGGTTGATAACCGCAGAAATTAGTCCTTGGTCATAGAGTAATGCGTGAAGATCTACATAGTCATTAATGTGGAAGATTTTAAAGCCGTATGTGCTACTTTCTCCTGCTGCCAGTTCAAGTTGTGTGTTCGGTAGATAGCTTTGGTTACGAGTGCTGTTCGTTTGGTTAGCTGCACCTGTACCCGTTTGTTGACCGATACCTGCACTATAGATGAAGAATTCTTCCGTCATATTAGTTGAATAGTTGTCGTGTGCGAAGATTTCAAAACGACGATATTCAAGTTTTGCATTTGTGTTTACATCAGGAATCATAACTACTTTACTGCTGGCGCCATCCATACGCTCAATCATGATGTATGAGCCGTGAAACGATACATAGTTTCTTGGCGGTGATGTCCAATGAGTATAAGCGTCTGCAGGTGCTCCTCCACTGTTAGAGCCGAACAAATGGTGATTCCATGCAATTGGTAATGACATATCACGGAAAGTAATATCCTCATCACCTGTATTACTTACAGTAAACTCAAAGCGTACATAGTCGCCTGATAATTCGTCATTTCCAACTGAAAATTCTGATGTTACAACAAAGTCTCTGATACCGTCTCTGACATTATTAGATGTAAAGGAATAATCTACTCCTACGGTATTCTCTTCATGCCATATCATTCTGCTATCGCCTGAGTTGCCTGTTGATGCTGTTTGCCACGCACCAGTGCCAACACGATAGTTAAAGCGGATATCGCCTAGTGAGCGATGCAATCCACCTGTTGCAGGTTGCTCACGCTCGTTTTGTAGTAGTTCAACAGGTATGAATGTTCCAACACCGGTGCCGCCTTGATGTAAAGCTTGCGTTCTTTGCAGTCTGCCCCAGTTTCTTCCGTTAAGAACTGTCAGTGATTGGAGATTGCCGTTTGCACCTGTTTCGATTCTGAACATACCCTCTGGTGATGTCAGCGCAAAGTTTGTGTCAAGACTTGCAATTTGGAGGTGATTCCATCTCGCAGTTGTGTTGTCTGCTCTAAATCCAACTCTGCCCGGTACACTGAGTACTGCAGGAATTTCGTATTCGTCTGCTGGAATCAATGATACATTATCTAGAAGAGTATGGAAAGCTGTGTTTGCACGGTTTAGTACAGTTGAAACGTTACTTGTTGCATTTAGGCGATTGAAAGATAGAGTAACATAATCATCAACTACTGTAAGACGTAGATGTCTCCATCCGCCTGTACCTGCCGCTGTAGGCATTTGATTGAGAGCTGCGTTGCCGTCAGGACTTGAAGCTATAATTGTTTCAACGCCGTTTAGCACTCTGCCCAATTGGAAAGTTGCACCAACTCTGGCGCGTACAAAGTAGAAATTTTGCTCGTCTTGGAAGCGGAACACGATGTCACCGGTATTGCCTGCACCTGTTAAGCGCATTCCTACATGGATTTCTACATCATAATATTCGCTGCCGAAGTCGATGTTCGGTGTGTTGTTGCCGGCTGCAGTAGCTGTGCCTGTGCTACCATTAAATATTGCAAATTCGCTGTTCGCGTCATCCGTTCTTCCGAAGTACATATTTGAATTTCTCAATTGCTGTACCATACCCGGGGTAAAGTTCGGATTAGTTACCGGAGCAAAGACTGATGTCATATTTGCATTACCTGGGAAAATGTCGCGAGAGTAGCCGTCTGCAGGACCTAGTGCAGGAGCTGTTGCTGTTGAAATTCCCCAACCTGTGTGGTCGAAAACTGACAGTAACGCCGCATTAGCACCCGCTGTGACCCCTGCGCCGGTTACAGGATTGCGAAGGAAAGTGTTGTGATAGACATTCGGGCTTCTAATAGCATCAACGTGGAATACGATGACTTCTGCTGTTCCGAATGCATAGCTATCGTCGTGATTCGGATGCGTGGCTGTAGCAGTTACTATGATACTTCCGAGTTCCTCATCTTCAGCAAGTGTGAGTAGACCCGTATTTGAAATGCTAGTGCCTGCATGTAATTCACCCTCAACTCGAGCAATACTCCATGTCACGGTTTCGGGAGCTTCGCCAATAATATCAAGTCTTGCGTCAAACTGGTCGCTGGTGCCATAACGCATAACTCTCACTGAAGGTCTTACTGTAACATTCAATACTGATGGAACCACGGTCACAGCAGAAACTGAACTTACTACGTTAGAAGTCGGATTTACTGCAGCCGGGTTAGTATTTGTAATCACTACATAGTAGTATACAGTCCCAGCTTCCAGTGTAGGTGCTGTAAATTCACTCTCTGTAGCATCCGGTATTGCTGTTCCGCCCACATTACTGTTAGTAGTGTTGCTGTACCATTGATATGTAAGTGTGCCTGCATCAGTTACATTTGCTTCTACAGACAGTGTAGCAGATGGATTTGCGTCATTTACAAGCACTACAGCTTGCGGTTGCACCACTATGTTTGGAACTTCGGCTGCATCCATTTGCCTGAGAACAAGGAAGTTGAATTCCCTCACCGCGGTAAACTGACCACTTGTAGCTGTAACCGTGATAGTTCCCGCCTGATTTTCCAAACCGCGGGTTACTACACCAGCATTACTCAGCGCAGCAGGATTGCTGGAGTTTGACAACGTAAATGTGCCGCCGCTCGGTGCTGGTGGAAGTACAACATTCTGATGAATATTCATGAAGAAATCATCTGGAATTGAATTGATATCACCCGCTGCAGGGTCAAGTAGATTTGCTGTAAAGACTTCCCATTGGCTTGCTCCGATTCCCGGTCCGCCTGCTGGTTGTCTTGGAACAAGAAGTTGGATACCTCTTGTCTCAACTGCATTGAAGAATACGCCGTTCCATGTTGTATTTCCGGCATTAATACCATCTTCTCTATTGCCTAGAACATTGGTCTCTTGACCTAGCTCGTTGATCATTGTTTCAATTCTGACCCAGTCAGCCATAACCGTCGGGTTGCCGCCATCACGCAAGTACATTACGCGAGTATCAGCCATCGGCCACACAACACCGCCGCCATCGGCCCACCATCTGACTCTGAGCATGTCAATCAGTTCAGGCTCAGGGAAGACCATTCTAACCCACTGCCACTGACGACCATCGACAGTGATTCCGTTATTGTTCCATGTGTTCCAACTGGTACCTGGACCGCCGCCGGCCACACCGTCTGTTAGATTTGCAAGAGCTGTTCCGCCGTTGACGTGGTTAGCAGTCAATGCACGGTTATTAACAGTACGCACGCGTGCGATATTACCTTCTGCCAATGTATAAAACGCGGGTCTACTTAAAAATTCCGAAATCATCGCCGGTGGCATTGCTATAGGAGCATCGCTTGCAACTACCCCAAATAATTCCTCCTCCGTAACATCTTCTGCTATCGGAGTAATTGAGTCTATCTCGTCTGTGGCCGCAGCCATCAGTGGTTCAGATGCAATTACGAATGTTGATACAAACATTAGTACCGCTAAAAGCACTGCTATTGCTTTTGAAAGTTTTTTACCCTTATTAACACTCATAGTGTCTCCCTTCTTTTTTGCGTAAATAAGTTTGGTGTGAGTAGGGGGTGAGCCACTATGTGGTTCACACCCTACTCAATTCGCTCTAATTTGTTATAATCGCTACTTCTGCTTTACAGTTCTGGTTATTGAGCCTCAAAAACATTTGCGTTACGATTAACGTTTGGCGCAACAGACCCGGCAACGACACCATAACTATGGTAATTTGTGTTCGCACGAACCTCAAATCTTCCATTATTCACTATCGTTCCATTGTTTACCAAAGTTGAGTTAGTAACATTTTCTACATGTCCGTTGTTTTCAAGTCTGCCTCCTGGAAGTATCGTTATTGTTCCTCCCCTACTTCCCCCTTGATTGTTGATTCTTCCACCTTCAAGAACTATTACCGTACCTTCAATAATTAGTTCAGCGCCACCTTGTATATTGAGAGTCGTGGCTACAACTAACGTTCTGCCTTCTGGCACTCTAAACGGGCTGTGTTGTTCAAAGATGCCCAAATTACCTGGTGTAAGTAATTGTACGTCATTTCCTTCCAAGAGTTGCGCTAACTGGTTAGGTCGTGTGTCTCTGAATTCCACTGTAGGCATAGTTTCCTGTGGCTCTAATAATTCAACTGTTGCGTGTCCACTCGCGTAATGTGTTGCGGTTTCAGCACGGCGTACTAAGAACGTACCAGCAACAAGATTGTCTATAGATGTGCTTACAACTGCTGTCCATGGTCCGGCTTCATCGTGAGCCCATTCCATTGTCGAGTTGACACCTAAAATCCTACCATCACTATGTCCTATGAAACTTGGTGATATTGCTACCAGTCCTGTAGGAGTCGCCTGACCGCCTCGAAGTGCTTCAGGTACAACTACTATCACAGCTTCTGATGCGCTGTTTCTTGCAGTTGCAGCCATACGAACTTCATATGAGCCTGTTGCAAGATTTGGAATTGAAATTCCAACCACTCTTGTCCATTCCTCATCACCTTCGCTTCTCCATTCCATAGCACCTGTGACTCCGCGAATATCACCATCCGCCGCACCCGGTCTGCTTGGCGGGTTTGCGCTAAGTCCTGTAGGTGGAGCATGAGGTGTGATTTCTCCAGTCCAACGGGCTACGTGTACTCTTGCTGATGGGCTGTATGAAGATGTCAGTGTGAGTGCGTATCTAACATAGTAATAACCTTCTGCTAAACCTGGAATAACCAGTCCGGTTACGGCAGTCCAAGGTCCATCACTGCTGGTTGACCATTCCATAGCTGTTGTTACGCCATTGATAGAGCCATCTGCAAGACCATAAGAAGCTGGTGAGGAAGAAAGTCCGGTTGGAGCTTCAGTTCTTTGCAGTCTGATTCCAATTCTGACATACGCACTATGAGCTGTGTTACCAAATCCTGCATAGCGGATATAGAAGTTTCCATTTGCAAGACCTGTGAGTGCCGTTGTGCCTTCCGGTATTGATTGCCATGCACCTGTTGCTCCGGCACGCCATTGCATCAGGTTATTGACACCTGCAATTGCGCCGTCAGTTCCATAAAGAGTTGTGTTATGAGTTACAGTAAACGGACCTTGTGGTGCTGCTTGCTGGTGAATCAAGTCTCCGAATATCTGCCATTGGCTTATACCGACGCCTTGACCTGTTCCGGTTGTCAGGCGACCAAGCTCAACTCTGACTGCGCGTGCATAAATAGCATCACTTTCAAAGCTCATCGTACTCCATTGTTGTGCACCCGAATTTGTGATTTGAGCAACAAGTGTTGGACGATCCCATTCTGTATGGAGAACCCAGTCGTTAGAATATAACGGCAAGTACCAGAAGCGTAATGTTGACGGTGTATTTACGCCACCTGTGCCTGTGAAGGCATCACGCCAGTGGCGAATATTTGATCTTTCTATTCTTGCGCCTGTCGGCCAATCATACTGCACCCAGTGCACTCCGAATTCACCACCAGGCACTGTCAAAGTACCGTTAAGGCTTGGAAGAGGACCTACGCCCCATGTTCCCCAGTTTCCACCTGCTACAGCATTGTTGATATGATGGATTCTGTGAGCTTGACCTGGGGAAGGTGTCGATGCAGAACGTCTTGCTGCAAAAGCAAGGTTTGCGCCATATCCCGGATTCGCAACGCCTGCAGGTACTTCCCATGGAGCTGCGGGGATAAGCCTGCGTATAGCTGCGTCAAGATTTGCAATTGCTTCAGCCAACTGTTCTGCAGTTGCATTTGCATTAGCCAACACAGCTTCTGCTGCAATTCTTGCATCATTGAGTGGTGCGCCATAGGTTTCCCAGTTTGTGAAACGAGCACCAGTTCCGATTGTGCCGATTGCCATAGGCTCTCTGTTACCGCCGTTCATTTCAAACGCGGCATCACGAAGATAATTCAAAATCTCTCTTGAAGTCGGCATTGGAGTTCCCTCACCGGGTCCTTCAATTGGAGGTGCATCAGTGTCGTAGCTAAACGGCCACCAGCGCAACAATCCCACACCAAGTCCGGTCGGACCGGCACCAGGTCTCAGATAAAGGGCTACACCATAAACGTACATTGGTTCAAATGTTATTTGATTAAACTGATGCAATGTGTTCGCTGTACCCATCCCTTGGAGATTGCGCGGTGTAAACCAAGGTTCATTCGTCCATACAGAATTTGCCACCGAGGTAGGTGTTCCGGCAGGTCTGCCAGCTCTGGTTGCCGAAATTGGTACTGTCAAAATTTGGAAGTCATCGAAATATGGTCGGAAACTGCCCGCTCCATTTTGCATGACAAACACATCTGTGCGATCCATTAGTCTTGGCTCAGCCCAAGTAAACTCTATACGCTCTGAGCGAGCCTCTCCACCCCAGTTGTGCCACGCACCCATGGTGCCGGCAGGGGAGTAGTTAGCTGAACCGGTAGGAACGTTTAAGCGTTGTATAACTGTCATACCGCCCAGATCCCCCGGATTATTCCATGAAGCAAACACTGTGCCGTATGGGGCTTCATTAACACGTGCGTCTACATCTGCTACTACAAACACTGTTGTTGTGACTGTAATTGTGATGGTTTCATCAACCACTACTGTTCCAACGAGTTCAACTTGGCTTCCCGGCTGCATAAAGCGAGAAACATCTAGGTTGCTCCATACAACAGGTAGTTCAGTCATTTCGCCTGCTACAGGTACAAGAACTGTTTGCGGGAGATTTGTCGGCACTGCGCCTGCTTGTGACACTACATTGTATGCAGTGATGTTGAAATCACCATGTGCTGTTATGGTAAAGTCCTCGTATCTGGTGCGACCCATATCAGTAACTGTAAATCTCACCACATATTCACCGGAGCGTGGAATCGCCAATGTCGCTTGTGTACGGGTGAAATGTCCGACTCCGCCGCCAATATTTATGATTTGGGTCGGGTTATCCGGAATGACGATTGACGCAGTTTGTCCGCCTGCCGGCCATGAGATAATCTCCCAGGAGATATCAAGTTCGCGTTCAGCTCTATCAAATGTCTCAGCTTCAGCTACTATAGTAACAAAGTTTGCATCTTGAATATAATCAATAGTCCTGATTGTCGGAGCGTCAAGCAGTGGATTTTCGATTACATTGATTGTGATCAATTCTTCTACTGTGGACGAGCCTACTTGTACTGTCACGCGAATTACATATTGACCCGGTGCGCTAGGTGTAAATGTTGGTCCTCTAAGCGCACTTGAATCTATATCAACCCAAGTTGAGTTTCTTCTGCCTGTTGTGTGTGCTGCGCCACCAAGATGTGGCGTTCTTGCTGCAAATGTGTAACTAGCGCCAGCAGGTGCACTTTCGACTTCCCAGCTAATATTTCCAATCTGGGCGCTTCCGTCACCGATTACTTCGACCAGTAGTTGCATTTCATCGCCAGCCCAAGGTTCTTCTGAATTCACTACTACATTGAGTGTTGGCACAGCTGCTTCTGCATTCTCAGCTTGTACAAATGCAACTGTAAAGTTGTCGCCCGTAGGAACAGGGAAGATTGCTACAGCTTCATTTCTGCGTGGTCCAACGCCTGTAAAGCCACCTTCGTTTCTGTCATTTGCATGAACATAAAACTGACCTGCAGGTGCGCCATCTACCAGAATGTTGTAGAAGCCCTGGATTAATCCATACGTTTCAACTTGCGCTGTATGTGCCACGGACTGTAGGTTTGCCATATCAAACTCGATGCTTGATCTGTTGCGGTTGAAACGAGCTTCTTCGATCCTATTGTTTACAGAGTACACATATACTCTCTCATTGAGGAAGTTAAGTCTTCTTCCAAATCCATCTGTAGGACGTACAACCCATTGTGTCGCGCTGTAGTTTACGACATCACCGCCGTATGCAAACGGACCAAAGATTGGGTCATTGATTACGTCTGTACTTATAGATAGGAGTGAGCCATAGAGGGAAAGCGGAGCTTCCATCCCCATATCATGCCAACCATTGTGCATGATTGGTGCAGCACTAATCTGTACAGCTTGTGCTCCAAATGTACCTTTTCTCATTGAGTAGGTTACTGATGACGCACCGATATTACTTGCGCTTATTTGTCCCATGTTTACATGGTTGAAGTTGCCGATTTTTGCTGCATAGTTAACTCTGTTTGCCCATGCAATGCTTTCGTCATCCCAATCATGCAAATCATAGCGTAATCTGAGCCAGTCATCCATGATGAATCCTGCTAGAGATGTGGTGTACTGGAAGTTCCACCAGCTCTCGCCACCGCGGAATGTAGGCACACCATACTGGAACCATGTGGGTACTGTACCGCGCTTTGCACGCGTTGACCAGTTGAATACTTGCATATGCCTCAGTGCCCTGTTTTCACCCGTTGCATTATTGATAATTTGAGGATGATTCGGGAAGTGGCGGAGCATTGAAATAGTTCTTGCATATAGCCCTTCTTCTGTTGTGTTATCGTATTCAAACTCAGAGCGGAAAGGCCAGAATGTACCAAAGTCTGCATTAACTCTGGTGTTTGCAAAGAAGCCTCTGAATGTGTTGAGTCTGTGAGTTCTGCCTTCACGGTGCAATGCTTGGATCAAATCTTCGAGCTGTTGCTCTCCATAGAATGCAACGCCAGCACTACTACCCCAGCCTCCGCGCAGACCGTTATCCCACATGGCTGCTGCCACATCAAGATAAAACAGTGCATCTTCGCGGTATTCCATGAGTTCAGGGAATGCTCTCTGAATGCGATACATGTTGAAGAATGTATTAGCAATCATCGCCGAACCAAAGAATCTATCACCGGTTGTACTTGTATTATTGTTAATTGCAGATGTGTAAGTCCATTGAGGAGCAAGGAATGATTCATGCCTGTTTGCCATGTAACGATTCCACATGAAATCAATTAGATATGTCTCCAGTGACCTAATGCTATCGTAATCAGGATTCATGTAGTTCGCCATTGCTAAGAACAGTCCATGACCTTTACTCCAGTCATCACCCCATCTGGCATTTGGGGTCGCAGGTGTAGTAACTACAGACCCTTGAAGAGCTGCAGGTTGCTGCGCTGCGATTCGTGTTATACCCGAATTGATGTGGAAATCAAAGAATATACCATAAAGCGGATGTGCTCTCGGATCAGTACCTTGATATTCCATTGTGTTCTGACTCCAAAATTGTTGAACATCTGTCAAAAACTCAGCGTGGGCTGTTGTTAATTCATCTAACTCAGTTAATACATTAAACTCATATTGTGTGAATGCAGGACGTATAGTAGCGCCTGCTTCGTTAATGAGGTCATAGTAAACGCGGACTGAATTATGTCCAATACATCCAAAGCTAAGTTCGTAGATGGAAACCCACTCACCATTGTGATACCCTGACAGGTCTTCTCTAAGCACAACGCCAGTTTCGAATCCTGGATTTGCATCATGCAAACCACGTCCACCACGTGTATTGGTTACACGGCTGCGATTACGTCCAGCTTGTGAACCCCATGCCGGGATGTGTTGATTACTGAAAACATCGTTTTCATGGATACAGTATATGACAACCTCTCTGATTGATACTTGTGATTGGTCATGTCTAAGTGCAATAAGAGTCTGCATATTGATTGCAGGTTGGAAGCTTGGTACTGCAACTGCATCAATAATACCCATGTCATGCAAAATTGAACGCATATTCATTTCGCGTTCCATCATATGATTTGTTTCGGGGTCTTGAGAATCCATATGATTGTTTCTGCCGCCTCTTTCATCTTCCGGTGTACCGTCGCCGCCTCTGACTGCGTGGAATCTAAACTCATAAGTTTGTGATTGCCCCGGTCCGAGTACTAGAGTTGTAAAGAGTGGAGTATATTCAGGACCACTCGGATTGCCGCCACCACCGAAGCCTGATCCTGGAGCAACAGGATTATATCTGGCTGGGAAACGATTTGTATCGGTGAAATATGTCGGTCCACGAGTTGTATCGTGGAAATAGCTAGAACCTGTAAAATTACGGATGCTTGCAGAGTGAATGTAAGCGACCGTCATACCGTGCAAATTGTAGTTATTCGCATCGCCTGCGCCACCGCCACCGCTGTCATTTCTCCAAATGCCAAAGTCAGGTCTGTGAATATTGCCTACACCCCAGTTGCCTAGTGTCCAATGATCAACGTACTCAATTCTCGCGCCACTTTGAGGAACTGGAGCAAAAATGAGGAAATTGTCGCCTCGTGGGGGCATAATTTGCAAGTATCCACTATCTGCACCTTGGAAACTGTGTTGGATAACAGAGTTGTCATATACGTGCTCAGTGTTGTTTGCAGGGATTCCTGCACCGGTATTGGGTCGAGAGAATCTTGCATTCCATAACATTGGAAATCCAACGTCACCGAACTCAATATATCCATCGCCTGGATTTGTGATAGTAATACTCCAAAGAATAGAGTCATCATCTTGATCAGCGTTGAATGTAGATTCAACTTGGAAATCGGTTATGATGCGACTGCGTCTTTGAGCAGTTACCCCACCAGTTTCCATGGTCGCGTTAAGATTGCCACCCGGTGGATTAGGTTCATTGCCCGTTGGCATGTTATTTGAATCCGGATTAAACCTATTGGTTACTGCGTTGGCTTGCGCATTATGTTCCCTTGTAAAAAACGGATTTACATGTGTATCATTATTCGGATTATTATGTGTTGAGCGACCACCTGCTTGTAAAAGTCTGTTTGTATCAACTTCAACAAAAGGACCGGCTGTTGCAAGACCTTCTCTGGTATCTGCTGTACGTGTTGAGAAAATCATTTCGCCAATCCATTGATGATCCGCAGAGTTTCTGAAGTTTGATGCAAATGTATGCACACCTGCAACAAAGTTCATTTCACGCCACTGGTTAAGTGTCTGAGGACGACTTAAATCCATATCGACAATGTTTAGGCGAGTGATTTGTCCCAAACGCCCAATATCCATTCGGAGACTGTCATTTTCGATACGAACATCTCCCGCTTGTACAGGAACATGTGCAGGCGACACTGCTGCATTTGGTACTGCATCCAACGCTAGCAAATCCCCTTCGTCTGCTGCTTCAGTTGCTGTAACTTCGTCATCATTCAAAAGGTTGTCAAGTAACTCTAGCGTCACTTCCTCCACTGTAACATCTTCCGAAGCCTGATCGGTCTCCGGTGCTGCCAAAGCTGTTGCTGGCAAAATTGACAACGCCATTATAATTGCCAAGAACAGTGCTAAAAACTTTTTCTTCATATAAAATTAGCCTCCAATTATTCTATCAAATGTTTTGTTTTTCTGAGGTTGGACTCCTCTTTTTCGCCTCATCGTTAAGGCACAGTGATGGTTTTGAGCGATCCCTATATCCGTAGGCTGAGACTTCCTACATTCACGACTCTAGTATTCACCCCCTCAATATTTTTCATATTACGTCAAAATGAAGCCGTGATATCACGGTATAGTTAAATTAATACTAATCCTCGTTGAAACGCTTGATTTAATGTTGCGCTCGGCGTGAGAACAATAATAATCTCTTGTTTTAGCAAAACACTCCTTTATACATGTGCATAAAACGAGTGCGGTGATATTTTAAGTGTCGCATATATCGCTTTGCAAACCACTTTGCAAAATTCGAAAACTATTATCTAAACGTTTAGATTTTGTTGGTATAGAAGACCGCGCAAAGTAAAACGCCTACAAATCAGTGCATAATACGCAATATCATGTGTTCAATAAGTTACGTAACTATTCAAACGCGGAATCTAATCGTTTAAATTTTTTGTCTAAATTATACATTCCACTTGTGTTGATGTCAATAGATAACTGTATGTGCAATATTACAGAACTTCGCATATCAGTTTTTGTGCAATTTGCTATATCGCTATCTTTCGTATGTCAAAACCGACTGCTTTTTGAGGCAATCGGTTTTGTAGGGTTAATATTGTGTCTAGTATTGTGTAAGTCTAATTGTAATATTTCCTCTGTTGTCACCTATCTTCGCTTGTTCTTCTTACTTTTCTGAGTCGCTTTATTTCTTGCTACTCCTAACTTTCGCTACCACACAAAGACCTACAATGATAGTAAGTGCCAATAGAGCTAACCATAAAAACACATCGCCTTCAATACCGGTTGCCGGAAGTGTTCGTTTTTGATTGTCATCTCTCGGGGGTGTCGTAGTCTCGTTATTATCATCGCTATCATCGTCTCCGTTGCCGTCTCCGCTGCCGCTTCCGTTGTCATCTCCGTTGTCGTCTCCATTGCCTCCCCCT
>WQWL01000024.1 GCA_009785345.1 Oscillospiraceae bacterium | reverse complement strand
TTTTGGGCGTGATGTTCCTGTTAGAATGCGTGTCGGGTTTTTCCCGTTTGTTGAGCCGGGCTTTGAGATTGACATGGGTTGCCTTGTATGCGACAGCGCCGGTTGCAGTGTTTGTAAGTATGTTGGTTGGATAGAGATAATGCCGGGGGGCACTCCACATCCGAATGTGCTTCGTGCTGCAGGTTTAGATCCTAGCGAGTTTACAGGTTTTTATGTGAATATCGGTTTGGATCGTCTTGTTATGATGCGTTATGGCATAGATGATGTAAGACTGTTCCGCAGCACCGACTTGCGATTCTTGTCCCAATTCAAATAAAAAAGTGGTCCACGTCGGGCAATTTCCGCCACTTTTTTGCTAGTACGGGTCTTATCGCCCTACATACGCAAAAAACCGGCGAAAACTGCCCGACATGGACTGGATTGATATCTAGTAATAAAACATAGAGGGGTTAGTATAAAGTGAAATTATCATTAAATTGGATAAAAGATTATATAGATTTACCAGCAGATTTGGAGTTGTCGCAACTTTCTTATGACCTTACCATGTCAACTGTTGAAGTTGAGGGTATGGTTGAGATTGAACGTGATTTTGATAAGATTGTTGTGGGCGTGGTCAAGGATGTAGGACCGCATTCGAATGCAGATACACTTGTTGTTTGCCAAGTTGATGTCGGTGATGGTGATGAGAAGGAAATCGTGTGCGGTGGGAGTAATCTGACCGTAGGCATGAGGGTTGCTGTGGCACGTCCCGGTTCAATGGTTCGCTGGCATGGTGAGGGTGATCTCATCGAATTGAAAAAGGCGAAGGTTCGTGGTGTTGAGAGTTATGGGATGATTTGTTCATCTTCTGAAATTGGGTTGTTCGACCTGTTTCCCTTTGAAGATGAATCAATAATAATGGATATATCCGAGTTTGAAGCTGAGGCGGGTACTAATCTTGCTAAGGCATTAGGTTTAGATGATGTGATTTTGGAAATTGATAATAAATCTCTTACGAATCGTCCTGATCTTTGGGGGCATTATGGCATTGCAAGAGAGCTTGCGGCGATATATGATTTGCCGCTAAAAGAACTTTCTGCATTTTCAACATCAGCGTTGTCGAAAAAATCAAGTGATTTCAAGATTCAAATAGATGATGCCGAGCGTTGCCCAAGATACATCGGTGTAAATATGGAAGGGCTCTCAGTAAAATCTGCACCATTTTGGCTACAAAGCCGTGTTTGGGCTGTGGGCATGCGCCCGATAAATGCGATTGTTGATATTACAAATTATGTCATGCTGGCAACCGGGCAGCCGACACATGCATTTGATTCAGATTTAATTGATGGTCACATAACAATTCGCCGAGCGAAAGAAAAAGAAGAACTTTTGCTGCTAAATGATAAAGATTTGAAGCTTTCATCTGAAGATTTGGTTATTGCAGATGAGAAAGAAGCTGTTGCTCTTGCAGGTGTAATGGGTGGAGCGAAAGATTCTATTTTGCCTGAAACTGATAAAGTGATACTGGAAATTGCCAATTTTGATCCACTTAGTGTCAGACGTAGTTCTATGCGCCACGAGGTACGTACTGAGGCTGCGACGAGATTTGAAAAAGGTATTGACCCTGAAAGAGTTGACGTTGCACTTGCTATTGCAATGCAACTGTTTGAAGAACTATATCCTGAATTAACTGTAACAGGTTATTATGATAACTATCCACGTCAGTTGAGCAGGGAAGAAGTTGATGTTTCTCTTAGTTGGTTGGAAAAACGCCTTGGTAAGAATATCGGGAATGAAAGAATCATCAACATTCTTGAGAAACTTGGTTTTGACATTAAAATTGATGGCGATAATATGCATGTTGTTGCACCATCATGGCGTTCAACAGGAGATATATCTATTCCTGATGACATAATGGAAGAAATTGCCAGAATATATGGTCTTGAAAACTTTGATCCAGAGCCAATCATAACCTCATTTGAAGGGTCGATAAATCAGCCAATGGTTGATATTGATAGAAAAATCAGAGAGTATCTTGCATTTAGATGCGGGATGACTGAGATTTTCACATATCCTTGGGTAGATGAAGAATACATCAATGCTGTGCAGTCGAGTACTGATGGTTTATTAGAGCTTTCAGCTCCACCGTCACCGGAAGAGCGGTTTATTCGTTCATCGCTATTGCCGGGTCTGTGCAAGGCTGTTTCGGATAACTTAAGATATTTCAACGAATTTGCGGTTTTTGAGTCTTCAGAGGTGTATTTTGATAAGGATTATACTGCCGAATATGACAAGCGTGAAAAGCTACCACTTCAACGTAAAAATCTGGCGGGAGCATTCATTGGAGGCTCTGATGATGTAGATTCGCTGTTTAGAAAAGCCAAAGGCGTGATTGAGTCTATGTCTCGGCTTGTTCACATGGAGTCGCTTGAGCTTGAGCAAATTGGTAAGCCAACTTGGGCAGATGATGTTGTTTGGTTGAATATTGTTCTTGGTGGCGAAAAAATAGGGAATTTAGCACTTTTGTCGAAAAAGGTTGCACTTAGTTGTGGTATTAAAAATGCTGCAGTGATGCTTTTTGAGCTTGATATTGACTCACTAAAACCACTTCCATCCAGGTCGAATAAGTTTTCACATATTCCGGAATACCCTGTGACTGATTATGATGTGAGTTTGTTGTTTGATTCGGCAACAACATGGGAGAAAATACGCGAAGTTGCTTGTGCGAAGATGGGTCCAGATTCGCTACTTAGAGATGTTGCATTTGTTGAGGAATACAAAGGAAAGCAAATTCCTGATGGTAAGAAGTCGGTTACTATTAAGCTTGTTATTGGGTCGCTTAGTAAGACGCTTAAATCAGATGAGATTGAGAGTTGTGCAAATGCTATTGTGAAGCGTTTGAGAAAAGTGCTTGACGCTGAAGCCAGGTAGTGAGTGATTGCAATACAAGAGTTATACGCATTGAATCCGTCTGCATAGAACAAAATATTCCAATTTGCTACGGTCAGTTCCGTGTCGGTTGCCGGAATTCCCTCCGCAAATTGAAACATCCTGCCCTATGCAGACTACTCTGTGAATTGTGACAAATAAAATAGGAGAATTTATGTCTGCACTTCGTAATACTCGTCGTAGAATTTCTAACAACTGTCGTAGACGCAGCCCGCGCAGACAACAGTCGTTGCTTCTGCCGCTGTTAACAGTGGTCATTATTATTGTGGCTACAATAATAATGATTGTTGGATGCGGAGCAGTCGATGATATGAGTGAACCATATTACGCTGAAAGTATTGCGAGTGAGGAAGTCTATCTTACGGATGAGATTGTCTATGATGAGGTAGAAGAACAGGAAGATATAGCGCAGTATGAAGCAATGTTTCCATTTGAGTTGTCTATTCCATTTGACAGGGCAGCAGAGTTTATTGCAGAAATGGAAGCGGTATTTTACGAAGATGGCGGTAAATTGTGGGGAATGGATTTTAGTGAGACACCATTTATATTTGCCGATCCGGTTACTCGTCATGCAATTGCAAATATGCCGGTAAATTGTGATAATTTTATAAGGAAAGATAATCTCTATGTAGGTGTTTTAGAATATGAGCCTTTTTTATTCATCGGAAACACCGCGACATATTACGCAGGAGAGCGGTGGGGGATAATGACCTGGAATTTCACGGAATATCTGTACAATGCAGATGATGGGGCTTCAGGGATGATGACTGTACCACAAGTTATGGTTCATGAGAGCTTTCATCGCTGGCAACCATATTTGTTTGGAGAAAATGAAACTAGTCATGAGAGGCATTTATATGATTTGTTTTCAAGAGTTAGCTTGCAACTTGAAATCAATGCATTGATGCATGCATTGCGTAGCGCAGACGAAAAAATCCGATTATTGGCCATTAATGATGCGCTATCTATTCGTGCAGAACGTAGAAACAGGCGTCCAGAAATAGTTGATTTCGAGAACTCTTTTGAAGTGGGTGAAGGCACTGCACTATATACGGATTTGCGACTTACAAAAGGTTATCCCGATTTAATTATGGAATTTTTAGAAATATACAGAGAAACGATATCTGGCGGTACATCAGGGCTAGAAAGTCAATCCGGTTATATTATCGGAGCATTATATTGTTTGTTGCTTGATGAGTTTAGTGATACATGGAAAGAAGAAGTAAATTGGCATACTGATTTAGGCGCTCTGCTTGAGGAAACGTCGGGTATCTCGGAGCTTATACCCTTTGATGAGATTGATTTAGAGCAGTATGGATATTCTGAAATAACTGTTGATGAAGCAGCATGGCTTGAGGCTTATGAGCAAATGTTACTTGAGGCTAGGCATGTTTTTTATGAAACACCTATGCTACGAATAAATCACATTGGCGATTTTCCTATGGATCATTTTAATGCTGAACGTCTTACTGTTACTGGTATACGCGAGGTTCGGGATGAAGGTGATTGGGTTTTATATTTTTACGATGATGATTTTGCATATGAAAATTTCGATAACTTCAATGAGTTTGCTCCCACTGTATTTTATGGCGATTTCGTGTTTATTGGTCCTTTCGGTCAACTTACTGTTCGACAAGGGCATATGATGATGTCGTCTTGTTATGATCGTATTCCAGCACCGCATATAGAAATAACAGGCAATCGTGTTACCTGCCATAATTGGGTGCTTGAGCTAAATGATGGTTTTGTGCTTGAAGAAAGAAATGGTGATTTCTGGGCGGTAAGATCAGATTGAGGATTAATAATTTGTAATTATGCTACATTATTGCAAAAGTGCTGTTAAATTTTGTGTCGATTAATTTTAATTTTAACTTTGATTTTATATATCAATTTGCATTGACAAGTAGTTTTGATTTTGTTAGAATCAATGAGCCAAAGGGAGTCAAAATGGCTCACTATTCAAAATGTGGGGGTATAGCTCAGCTGGGAGAGCGCTTGACTGGCAGTCAAGAGGTCAGCGGTTCGATCCCGCTTATCTCCACCAAAAACACGAGGTCTTGAAATCACTAGATTTCAGGACCTTGTGTTTTTGAGGAATTCCATTATATTTTATTACTAAATCTATAGTGACTTATGATATACTATAACTATCCGTATTGCTGTAGTCGAATGTTGGTTTCATAGTAGTCAAAATTGGGAAAAAGGTGAGCAAATGATACCATTAATGTCACAAATGTCTGGACTGGGCGAGCGAACGGTGCAAAGAGAAATTAAAGTTATAATAGAAAAAATGTTATCTCCCGTGAGGGTGGCAGAAAAATAGGATATTGGAAAGTGCTTGAATAGGAGAACTTATTATATGTTTCAAAAAGACTTTGCAACTCTTGTGCATCAGACAACCCAAAAATGCAGAGAATATTTTCGAGATAGGCTGTGTGCCACATATTTAACAGGAAGCATTAATTTATGTGAGGCAATAAAAGGTGAGTCAGATTTAGATTATTGGGCATTCATAACCGGTGAGCTGACTGCTAACGATAAAATGTGGATAAGCAAAACAGAAAGATACATTGACGACGGAAATGATATAGTCGATGGAGTGCACATCAATGTTAGAACAATTGAAGAACTACGTAATGATAAGTTTGTAAGGTTTGCGCTAAAATATAATTCCACGCTATGTTATGGCAATGATATCATATCGGAAATTAACGCATCGGGAGCTGATATGTATGAGCCTAATAAAATTATTGCAAAAGAAAGATTGTTGTTTGTTCGTAAATGTTTGGAAGATGCTATGAAAAATATATGTCCTCAATGTATGGATAAAATACCTGGAAATACTTATTTTGCAGCAAGAAAATACGCCAGGTACTTTGTCATAATTGAGGGTGCTTACTATCTAATGGCAATAAACAAGTTTGAGACGTATAAACAAGATAGAGTAATTCAACAATTGAAAGAAAATAGTACAGGTTATAATGACATCTTGGATCTATCGCTTGCTGTTCTGGAAAACCCACTTGAATCATTAATAAAGCATGATGATTATATTGTGCATATTTCTCTTTTTGTAAAGTGGATATTTGATGAAATAGATAAAATCTGACATAAGTAAATGCATGAATGTAAATGGGTTCACTGCCAGTTGAGCGGGGTTGTGGGGTACTAGTCAAGCGCCCTTTTTCACAAAGATTATCTGTTTATATATTTGCGCTGTTTTTGTCAAAATGGAGCGGTTGACTTTAATTGTTTGACTCGTTACAATAATCGTAGAGCATGAGAGTTCTTTAGACAAACCGACAAAAGGTGAGGTTTTAGAATGGAAGATAAAAATAAATGTTTGCTTTTTCACGGAGGTGCAAAGACTGTGCCTAACCCGGAAATACGAACGACCAGATATACAAAAGATTTCGGGTATGGTTTTTACTGTACAAGACTTGAAGAACAAGCAAGAAAATGGTGTTATCGAAAGAGTAAGATTGGATTTGTTACGTCCTATATGTATGCACCAAATGTCGAGTTAAATATAAAGCAGTTCGTAGAAAATGACGAATGGTTAGATTTTGTTGCTGATTGTAGAAAAGGTAAGTTGCATGAATATGATGTTGTCGAAGGTCCGATGGCAGATGATCAGATTTGGGATTTTGTAGATGATTATCTTGATGGAAATATCTCGCGCGAAGAATTTTGGGGCATTGCAAAGTTTCGCCATCCGACACATCAAATAAGTTTTCATACTGAACAAGCTCTACAATCGTTGGTGTATGTATCACATGTGGAGGTGAGGCGTGATTGTTAAGTATAATGATTTATATTATGTCTGTTGGTTAATTGAACGTCTACACCGTGTTACAGGTCAATCCCATAAAGCATTAGTCGAACTAATTGGTGAGGTTCGCATCAGTCACTATATGGAGTTAGCTGATATTTTCCACTGTGAAAATCCAGATAAAATTGTCGGAGAGCTTGCGGAAGAACTAGGTTTGCCTGAACCACGACTTTATAGCGAATTACCTGCGGAAATGAAAAACCCCGCTTTGAGATCAATTGCAGGAGTCTATGCGAGGATAGTCAAAGCGACACACCCCGATAATTATGTGTCCGGAGTGATAAATGTGTTATCATCGTTCTTACCACCGCTTATTTCTGACTATGGAAACAACCTATATTGGGCGAACAAAGAATATTTGACAGAATGTTATAAAGAGGGTGCTCTCTTGTAAGAACAATTAAAAATGACGTGGACTCTGACTACCATTACAAACTCTACATGAAAGGAAATGAAAATGAAAAAGAGATTGCTCATTTTGTTAGCTTTTCTGTTCTTGAGCGGAATCTTGGTTGCTTGTGAAAACGGATATAGCACAATAAACCGCGTGGAAGATAAAAATGTGCTTACTGCGGTAATTTTGCACATAGGTGATGAACATGTTGTTGTTGAAGTTGCAGAGGATGATGATATTTGGCGCACTAATGCAAGAGTCAGTTTTCGCAGGTCAGAACTCTATGATATAGATGCTGTCATTGGCGATACTGTATTGGTAACGTACACCGATTTCACAGATGATACCTATCCTGGATGGATTGAAGCAATCGATTGGACGCTTTATAACTATTATCAATATAGCGAGGCGATTGAGGATGCGCCGATTCCTCCAATATACATCGGAAGCGTAATAGTTTTTTCGGACGGAGACGAACGTAGAGCAGTGGTCAATTGGCATCATGGCTTTGATCCCGAAATTAGTGCTTCCGGACAAGCAAAATTACCTGAAGAAGTTGCGGATCGACTAAGCACATTTTCGTTTGAAGATGATTTTCAAATTATTATCGAGGGAACGTTTGCCGGTAACCCTAGTTACTATTTTCACAAATTGACTGATGGCGAATGGAATTTAGTGTTGGCAGTGTATAGCAGGGATGGATTTGAACAAGTATTTGTAACGCAAGGACTGAGCAGGGATGAATGGGAGCTCGTAAATGTCGACTCTTTCCTCGACCTGTTAGAACCCGGAGAATATATTCTGGATGTAGATTTATGGTGGAGCAACTCGATGGCGGGGAGCGCATATCAAAATTTTTTCAGGTTCATAAAATAATGGATTTAAGCGAAGATCTAGAGTGGGGATGATTTATGGTTTTGCTTCTGAGGTAGCAAATAGTACCTCACCAATACTTCATAGACTCGCGATAATGTTCAGAATCCAGCTCTGGAGACGGAGCATTTTCTGACAGCCAACTGCGTATATGGAAACACAGGACACAGTTGGAGGTATATCCCTGCGGACTTGGCGAGAATCCTTGTTTAGTTGCGTATTGCAACAACTTTGTTGTGCCCCCATTTAGCAATGCCTCAAACACGGGATACTTACAATTGCCTCCAGCACACGCCCAAATGGAATTCGTTCTTGCTCTAAGCGAACTTTTTCTCCCCATGAATTATCCTGTAGCGAACTGAGCAGTTGATGCTCATCCTCTGTCAAGCGAGAAAGGCTTCCCATAAACGGCTTGTTTTCCACAACCCACAAATTGCGGGTACTAAGCAGAATATCTTCACTCATTAGGATTGATTTTGTTTGTGGTAAAAAACTTCTGACTTGATCAAGCATAACAAACCCGTGGGTATCTATGTCGCCCCAGTAGTAAATCGACTTTTCTTTCAACCACTCTACTGCCTTTAAAGCATCAACAGCGTACCCTAAACCAAAAATTACCAGACTGTCTTTCACATCTGGAAATGACAATCCATTTATTTCGTTTTCTGTAATAAAAACTGTTGAAACATCTGGTTTGAAAGTGATCATCTGCTCAACAGGAATTGTTATATCCTCAAGTCCCTGCAAGAACATTTTGCTGTCCAAAAACCGCATACGGATTCTTGTAGGCTTTTCGCATAATCCAAAGCGCGCCTCAAATGAAGTGGCTACTTGATTAATATATGCTTCCGGAAGTACCCTATCAAGCAAATCGGTGAAGATGCGCTTTCGCTTTTCTACAAACTTAGTATCTACGCCGGGGATGTCCATTTGTCTCATGTATAAGCCGCTGTTCGGATGCTCATAAAACCAGCGCAGCACAGCCATTATGCCTACCCAATCATCGTTATACTGCAATACTTTCAACGGGTACTTCTGCACCCACTCACCAAGGGTTGCCCACTCAGACAGAATCAGTTGCGTGGCTCTTTGTATATTATCTGCATCGCGGTTCTTCTTTATTAGCTTTAAAGCATCTTCAAGTGTAGGAATCACCGCATGTGTTGGAACCAAGTTTCGTCCTGACTGGCGATGAACTATTTCCTTCTCTAAAAGCTCGTAACCATATCCGCGTTCGTTTTTGCTTGCATCTTTTAAAGCTCTTATCCATGCATAGACATCAGCAAAATTGGTCGCAATATCGTCGTTTTTTGGTTTTTTAAGAGAGATTGTTAAGGGAAACAAACCGGTATAATTAAGCAACTCTCGAGGGATAAGTCCGTTATCCCATCTGCGATGCAATTCACTTGCAATCCATTTTGAATCAGACCACTTCGACATTTGAAGCCACACTTTCTCTTTGTTTCTTTTCACGCCTGTACTCTTCGATTGTAATGTCTCGCAGCATCGACCGATGTGTCAGATCATCATGATGAACAAAACCTACGTGGCTAATATACGGCTCTATAGTAGGTATTTTAAGCAGTGGTGTTACAATCAAAAGTTGCAAATCAAGTTTCTTAAACAGTTCTAATCCGAACCGTGCTGAGTCGTCAGAGCTTTTCAGAAACGCTTCGTCAATCACAACAAAGCGGAAAGATTGATCTCTGCCTCCACTTTTGTTAATGCCAAAATGATAAACCAGGCTGGCTGCAAGAATTGTGTAAGCCAATTTCTCTTTTTGTCCGCCGGATTTGCCTGAAGAATCTTTATAATGTTCATATTCCTCGTCGGTCTCACGCCACTTCTCCGAGGCGGCAAAAAGGAACCAGTTTCTGACATCGGTAACCTTTTGCGTCCAACGTTCATCGCTTTCAGTTTCGCCGGGTCGTCCTTTAAAACGCTCAATTATTAACTTGACCTGCAGAAATTTTTCTTCAGCATATTGTTCGTCATCTGCACCTGCAAATGTTCCTTCTGTGCAGGCTTTTAGTTGTGCACGAAAATCCTTAATTGCAGAATCATATGTTTCGTCATATTCGAGCTTGATGTATCGTCCCGGATTGTAGTCAATTGTGTTTAATGATTCGTTGATTTGTTCAATGCGCTCTTTTATTGTTTCACGCTCCATATTTAATTTGGTCTGAAATAATGCTATTTGATTAATAGTGTTTTCATTTAGTTGCTTTTTGAAGCGTTCCTCAAATTTCGGCAACCCATCTTCTTCAAGCTGGCTGAGCATCAGCTTGAACTCGGGTAAGCTGTCTAAACTCGAATCGACTTCCGTGGTAAGTTCCGGATATGCGCTGCGATATTGTGTCATTTGCGCGACTGTCCTATTACCGGCATTCTCAATTCTTCTGGCGAGCTTGTTGATTTCTGTTGTTAGCCAATCTCTGTATTTTCTCTCTAACTTATCTTCGTTATTCAGCGTTAACGTCGCGCCTTCCAGAGAACTTGATGCGTGCTGCTCTAGTATTGGGAAAGATGATGCACGCAATTCTTCAGATAAATCGTCAGCAACTGACATATTGTCATCTTTTGTTTTTTTGAGATTTGCAATAGTGGTTTGAGATTTGCTCTTGCTTTCTAATAGTTTGTCGCGTGCTATTTGCTGTGACGCGTACTCAGCTTCCAGCGTCGCGAGTTGTTTTCTCAACTCTTTAAGAATATCGCTCCCTTTTTCTAGTGCAGCTATACGTCGAGAGAAATCATCTATTTCATTTCTCTTTGTAATGGAATCGATATCGGCAAAATTCTCTATCCGCTCAAGTTCAGCAATTGCATTCAAACAATCTTGGACAGTATCCTGCTGCTTGCGAATTCTATAGAGATTATCTTGATGTGCTTTTAGTTTTTCATTAAGTTTGCCCTCGTCGTCCTCAAGGGCTGTGATTTTTTTCTGGTTAGAAAATCCGAGGATGTACCACCTTCTGTCATCAATATCATGACGATCGTCTTTCTCGTGGCGGAAGCCTTTTCCTTTAATTTGACCGGTTTGTGATATGGCTTGCACTTCACGATAGAATCGGCTCATGTCTGCACAGCAAATATGAGGGAAGCGCTGTGAGAGTTCTTTGTGCAGCCAGATGCCGAATGGAGAGCTAGGTTTGATATCTAATTTTTTTGAGACACTATCTTCATGAGACTGCAGTGCTCTATGTGAGTTATCGTCGGTTTTGACGCGGTAGTATACAAGGCGTACGCCGAGCTTTGTTTCATTTACCCATTTTGCAACTGCTTTATAGTGCACATCCGGGACAAGTAGTGAAAGTCCAAAGCTGCGGAGCAACCTTTCAATCGCGCCCTCCCATTGCAGCTCGCCTTCTCTGATTTCTAGCAGCTCACCTACAAACGGCAATTCATCTTCTGCAATTCCAAGAGCACGACACAGTTGACTACGTTTATCAGCATTTACCCTCGGGATGTTTGACTTTCTGGACCTAAGCGATTCCAGCTCTGTTGAAACAGTATCCATTTCTTGCTGAGTCACTTTTTTCGCAATTGCGACACTTGTATGTGACTCGTATAATTCTGCATATTTTTGTTCATGAATTGTCTTACGTTCAGGCAGGGAATTCAAGTTTTTTGTAAAGGCATCAATAGTTTTTGGTAGAGATAATTCTAACTTATCAGCATATGCTCTATAGGCTTTTCTCATTTTGCGTATTTTCTCAAGATCATTTTCTGCGTTTTTCAGATATTGCTTCAATGCTTCGAGTGCGCCACCACCGTTTTCATAAATCTTTATATTTGTTGAATTTACAGAATCTGCAATTTTTTTTAGCTCGGAGTCCGCCTGCTCGAATTTTGCAGTGACAATATCCAAAGCTTGTTCACAGCGCACTATCTCTGCGTCCAACAATGCTAACACTTTAATTGCAAACCATGAAGGCAAAGCACTGCGTGCGCTGTCGAACTGCTCTCTATTTGCGCTTAATTGCTCATACTGTGTGCCATCCTTAATAAGTGGTGTTAGTAGCTCGATTTGGTTCTTCGCTTTAATTACAGCTTCATGAGCACTGTTTAGGTCGTGGAAATGCCTTATGAGTTTGTCGACATCACCTTTTGTGGTTGGTGGTTCAAGCATATTGGTTCTTACAAAATCAGTCAGTTGCTCAACTTTTTTCATAGATATTGTCTGCTGAAACAAGTCTAATGCCTGTTCTTGCATGTGCCCGAGTTTTCGACGGTATGCAAGAGAATAGCTTGTGTAATCATCGAAAACCTGTATGTCATCATCCTGTTTTAGTCGTTTTTTTAGTGTTTTAACATCCTTGTCGAATTTTGCAAAATCCGTCGCAACTCCAATTTCACGGTCGGCAACCACAAAAAAGCGGGTAGCACTCCCTTGCGCATCTTGAAACCAGAAGAACTGAGCGATTGTCACAAATTGATTTAATCCACTGTCCTGAAACGTTGCCAATAGCACCGAGTAGTGACCGGTATCTCTCAAAGCTTCGGGTTTTCCTGCGCCACCATCGCTTCGTTTCCTTCCATAATAACCCTTGACGTATGTTGTGAGAGAGCGCTCTCTGGCGCTGGCATCCGCAGCCTTATTATAAGCAACTTTTCTTGGTGCAACCATCAGCGTAATTAACGCATCAACCAATGTTGATTTTCCGGATCCAACATCACCGGTCAGGAGAGATGTCTCGCCATTTGGAGAAAAAGACCATACTTTTTCGTCAAATGTACCCCAATTATAGACTTCTAATTTGTATAGCCTAAATCCCGGCGTTTGCTCGAATAATGTGCCGATGTACTCATTTTTGTCAAATAAACTTATCGTTTCAGCTCTTTGCATCCCTATTCTTCTCCATTGTTGTCAGACTCAACGTAGCGCGAATACTCCGATAGTCTTTTGTTGAACTCGTCCAGATGTTCTGCATTAACGAAACCTCTGATAATGCGCATTACTTCGTAGCTATCTTCGCTTCCTCGCAAACTGCTCAGAAAGCCCATACTTACGGCTCTGTCAATGTTTTTGTTTATGCTATCAATCATTTTAACTTCATTGGTAGTATCGCGTAGAAAGGCTTTCATTCGATTAATAATTTGTTGCCTTGTTAAAATCAGGCGTGCATCTCCCGTTGATGAATCAAATTCCAGAAGTAGTTTTCTCAGTATCATTAACAGCAAACTTAATTCATAGCCCAGAGCATGACGGGGAATTAGCCGTGGCACAGCATCTTCATCATCTCCATATGTGCGTTGTTTCAAATACGCATATCCGTCCATATCATCAACAATGAGCGTCAATCCGATTTTGCTGACATAGTCTTCGATTTTTTGAGATTTTAATTCAATCGTCTCCCAATATTCGCTGCTTGCGTCCCTATATACAATATTACGAAATAATGCAACAAGTGTGCGTGAGAATGTAAGTTCATCCTTTTGGCTCATATGACACTACTCTCCTATTTGTTTTCGTCTAAAAACGATTTTCGGTATTTTTGCAAGCCGTACCGTTCCGTCGGCATCTTCCCAAAAGACTTCCTCATGTTCATCAGCTTGATCGGCATTTAAGTCATCATCTGCTATGACAAAATACATCATAAGTTCACTAAGACCCAATTCTAGCGGGTACTCAGCGGTAATTTGAGAAATTGTAATTGAGTCATGAGTACGCAGTAAATATGTAATTTGATTTTGCAGTTTCTCTTTGTCGACATAGACTTGTGAATATAGAGAATCAGCGGAAAATGATTCAGATCCCACATCGATTGCGTCATTTCTTATCTCAATCTTGGTGCGAGATGCATATAATGGTCTGTCTAATGGTAAAAGTATGCTCGGCTTAACATCATCTATTTCCAAACACCAATTTTCTGGAGGGTTGTTGCGGATATTCAAAGCCTTGCCTTCGATTTCGCGCAAAATCTGATTTATCCGCCGCTCCTCTGCGATATAATTTTCATCAACATAATTTCTCAGTTGCTGAGATAGAGTTGCAACAATTTCCTGCACATGGGTACCGGCTTGAATCCAGCTGTGATGAATATTACGGTTTTCTTTGTTTGAACCCATGTCCTGTATTGGCTCTAGCTCTAAAACACGGTGCAATGTAGTAGAAAAGTCCTCCTGTGAGTCGGAGGACATTAAAAATCGCCAGAACGCAGCAAAGCTCTTTCCTTGCTCAGACTGCGCTATTCCGTCTTGTTCATTAAAAATGGTTTCTAATAGTTCGCCTTTACCTTTACCCCATGTGGCAATACGTTCACGTAAATCTCTATCCAGCTCTCTAAAATTATGCTCTACGGCTCTAAAATCGGAGACGATTTCTCTAGCTGTCGACATAGCTTGCCAAAAACGCTCTTTTATCTGAGTTTCATCCAAGACATCTATTTTGCCCTCTGCTACCAGCTTCATCTCATGTTCGATTTCGTCTTTTTGTCTTTGAAGTTCAGCTAGACGCTGGTGCGGATTAGACTCGACTCCTGCAACAATTTGGCGTAATAAATCAAAGACGGTTTTTAGCCGTGATTCCGTGCCGATAAACATTTGCTGCCTTAAACTAAGCAGCCAGTCCAATGATTTTTGTATTTGCGAAGTTATATCAAAATGCGGTTCATCATGCCCAATCGGGTAAAATTTGCGTAACCACCCATGTTGATCATCAGCCCACTCATTGAGATACTCGCGTCCTGATCGGGTAAATATAGCATCTTCTCGGTCGTGGTTTACTACGTGAATAAAGTCGTCCAGTCTGCTGGCTAGTTCTTGTCCGGAAATTTGTCTTCTATCTTCGGCGATAAAGACTTGGAATAGAAAAGATGCGATATATGGAGATTGGGTAGAGGTCAGAAATCGCCATGCGGGATTCATTTTACGCAACTTCTCCAAATATGCAAACGACATATGTTCCGATGATGCAGCATTTATGTTGACCATATTGTGGCTATATCTCTTTCATATTTTGTATGTATTTCGCTATACTCTTTTATGTGTTAAAGAGTATATATATTCTACAATAGATGAATTAATGATGTCAACAAAAATGGGGCAGTTTCTTTTGACTGCCAATCGAGTCTCCTAATCTGCTTATATATTCACAAAAGGGGCTGTTGCAAAATGATGCAATAGCCCCTAAAACGTGCAGAACTGAGCATTCGTCATTGCGGCCCGGAGCCTGTCCTGAACTTGATTCAGGAAGCCACAATCCCCTTGATAATACGTACTATTTATTGGATTCCGGGTCAAGCCCGGAATGACGGGTTGTTCAGTTTTATGTGTTTTGCAACAGCCCCGAAATATAATGGTCTATTTACCCTTGTTAGGTTTTCGGCTTTTTAGGGCACAGATAGCAATGAGTGCAACAATAATTACCGAGAATAATCCAATAATAAATACTTGGTATGGTACATTATCATATCCTGTTTGGGGAATATCTGGTTTTGGTTTTTGTGTTGGCTCTGGCTCTGGTTCTGGCTCAGGCTCGGGTTCGGGTTCAGGTTCGGGTTCAGGTTCAGGTTCGGGCTCTGGCTCCGGCTCGGGTTCTGGTTCCGGTTCGGGCTCAGGCTCAGGCTCGGGTTCTGGCTCTCTGTTTTTAAAAGTAATTGTCTGCGCTTCGTCATTTATATCGGAATGCTCGGCAATTAGTATGCCATCATGATATAAATATTGAAATACAACTATTTGCATGTCAGCAAGAGAAAGCGAATTGAATACAAACTCAACCGTAGTTGCTCCTGCTTCTGCAAACGCTCTAAACACTCTTTGTGATACTACCTTCTCACCATCAACCAGCAATGTATTTCCTGTAGATTTGTCCATTAGAACACCCACAACGGTGTATTCTTTACCTGGTTGCAATCCGCTATAGTACACGGTATCTATAATTGTAGAAGTTTCACTTACATATGCGTTATTTGAAGTTGTCTCACGGTCAATTGCAGAAGTGTCGATTTCGGGTGTAGGTGTATACTCGTTTGTCAACGTACCCAAGTTTATAACATAGTTATGACGATAAACTGACACTTCAAATGTGAAGAGTTCTCTGCCTTCATTTGCGTCACAACGTAGCTCTTCAATTAGGTATGTATCAAAAGGTAATGCTCCCACATTATCATCAAGGGTATCTATATCACCAAACCATATGCCATCATACGCTGTCTCACCTCTGTTGGTGTTTTGACTATGTGGATTCCAACTGGAAGCTGTATTGAACTCCCCGTTTTTATCGGTGATGATTACATGAGATTCACCGGTTGTTAAAGATGTGATTCTAAATGGGACACCTGCCATCCTATGAGCATTGCCGTCTGATATCTTAACACCTCGTAAATCGCCGCGAATATAATCGTTTTTTATAGCGGTGTCCGAGGTATTCATTTCTACGATTTTGCCATGCTCTCGGATTTCGAACATTCTGCTCAGAATACCTGTAGAAAGATAACCTTGATGCGGCGGCGATACTTCACGGATTTCATATGTACCGTATGGAAGCAAATGGTTTGAGGTTTGCGCCTTACCATTATTATCTGTGGTGAGAGTATATACTACATCACCAATGGCATACAATTCACCTTGTACGAAGACCGCATCAGCGCTCCTGTTTATAATTTCAAAAATGGCACCTTCGAGAGTTCCGGAACCTTGAGGCTCATTTTTATCAGTTCCATTATCCCACTTTTCAATATACACGCCGCCTCGAATGATGTCATTTTTAATAGCTGTGCTATTGGTTTTGAGGCTCACAATAACACCGTTATGACGTATTTGAAATGATTGACGAACCACGCCTGTATTCAAGTAGCCTGTAGGTGGCATTCTTTCAACGATTTCATAATTTCCGAAAGGAAGAAGATTATTTGTTGTACCTGCAAGACCGTATACATCTGTCGTCATAGTATGAACTATGGTATTAGGTGCATACTCTATACCGTTGACAACTACGTTTCTTGGACCTCTATTCCAAATCTCAAAGACTGTTGCTGAAAGGGTAGCATCACCTTGTTTCATACCTGATTGATTGTGCTCAATATCCCATTTTTCGATTTCAACACCACCACGAATTGGATTGTTTTTTATTGTGGTGTCACTGGTATTCATGACCACGATTGTTCCGTGTTCTCGGATTTCAAAAACTCTGCTCAGAACACCTGTAGTAAGGTAGCCTTGATATGGCGGAGATATCTCTCGAATTACATATGTACCATAAGGAAGCAAATCATTTGAGGTTTGTGCCTTACCATCACTATCAGTGGTTAATATATATACGACATCACCAACAGAATATAAGTGGTCTTGCACAAAGACAGCATCAGAACTTATGTTTACTATTTCAAAAATGGCTCCTCCAAGAGTACCAATACCTTGCGGTTCATTTTTGTCGGTCTCGTTATCCCACTTTTCAATATACACACCGCCACGAATGACATCGTTCTTTATAGCTGTGTCGCTCGTTCTAAGACTCACAACAACTCCGTTTTGCTGAATTTGAAATGATTGGCGCAAAACTCCGGTGTTCAAGTAACCCGTCGGTGGACTTTGTTCAATGATTTCGTAATTACCATAAGGGAGCAGGTCATTTGCTGTATATGCAAAACCATTAATATCTGTTGTCATAGTATGAACAATGGTGTTAGGTGCATATTCTTCACCATCGACAAATACGCTATTCGGATTTCTATTCCAAATCTCAAAAACAGCTTCTGAAAGTGTGGCATCACCTTGTTTTAGCTCTGATTGATTATGCTCGACATCCCATTTTTCGATTTCTACACCACCCCGAATAACAGATTCGGGAATGATTGGAGCATTATAGGTTTCGACAGATTCAGCAACGCCATCCGGAGTGATTTGTCGGATAAACAGCTCATCATTTATGAGGTATCCTTCCGGCGCTTTTGTTTCTTGAATTGTCACTGTTCCCAGTGGAACAGTTGGATTGCCGTTACTTGCAAAGTAAAACGAATCACCTGATATAAGATAAGATGGAAGTAAAAGCGCAATGCCATCATTATCCGTACGCACTACCCATGTCCTTGTGGGTGTCATATCTGAAAGTTGCTCAATAGTGTAATAGAATTCTGAATAATATTGAATTGTAAATTCAGCTTCGGCGAGTAGTGCACCACCTTGTGAAGTAGAATTTTCCGCATCACTGTCAAGCTTTTCCAATATAATGCCTAAAGGATTATTTTGTGGCTTGTTACTGACAGTTACTGTTGTGGTTTGACCAGGCTTGAGTTCAAAATGTATTCGCTCGGCATTGAGTGCAAAGCCTTTTGGTGGTGCTGTTTCTACAATGTATAAGCCTGTCTGACCCCCATCAATGTTGCTCAATCGTCCTATACCATTAACATCAGTTATGACTGTGCCAAGTTTTTGGTTTGCAGAATTGAAAACATCAAACTTAGCGCCCTCTAAGGAGTACAAGCTGCTACCGTTTGACATTGCGGGATTGCTTGAAACTTTTCTTATTTCCAAATCTCCGGTAGCAGCAAACTCCCAGCCTAAAAACGTCTGATAAGCGCTATTACTCTCGTTATAAATAAATACGGTGAAGCTGGATGGTGGCATAGGTTGCACATTTATAGAATTTATGACATTCAGTAAATGTTGTTGTGTTGCAGTGTCCAAGCCAACAAATGCATTTGCTTGATTGCCAGTCCAAACATACGCCAGCGTTGCGTGTGAAAATCCATAAGAAATCAAAGCATCCGGTTCACTGAATAGGCTATGCTTAACTGAATCATAACCAGGGCCACCATACAGATAATATGCACATTTTATCAGTAAATCGTTGTCTGTACCCCGTTGAATATATCGACTGATGGGATATACACCGGTACGAATTCCAGGCAAATTTGGTTCCAGGCAAAATGCCGGATTTTCGTTTGCTGAATAGTATGAGGTGGCGTGACCACCGTAGGATACTCTTCTTCCGCGTACATGATTAACATATTCTGAGTTCAGCTCTATAATGTCCGTATTGTCCGTATCGGCGGATGAATTACCATCAAAATTGCCATAGATTTTGTCTTCCGGTGCCATAGATGCACTATCTACAAAATTATCGTAGATTTCTTCTTCCGGCTCTTCTGATGTATTATCTTCAAGTTCGTTAAATACTTCGTCGGGGATTTCGCCAACCTGTTCAAAATTGTCTTCTTCAATCTCGTTCGACATTGCTAAAATAAATACTGAGAAAGCTAAAAAACATAGCGCAGTTACAAGGGAAATACTAATAATTTTTATCACTGGTTTCTTCATGTGACAACTCCTTCTGATTTGTAAATTGTAATCATATATGTTATAAATCAATTTTGCTGTCATTATATTAGCGATAAAAGGGGTCATATAATACACCCTAATGGATAGTTATTTTTGGGTTTGGTTTAAACTGTGCGTTATGTTTGTTCGCCAATAAAATTGGAAAACACAGTAATACCAGTAGTTTATCAAGCTTTTCTAATTGAGATTGCTAGAAAGTATGACATAAAGATTGACTAGTTAATTTTGAAAGGTTAAACTATATGTGAATAGTGTTGATTGATACAATATTAGATAGTAGGAGAAATATAAATGTTAGATTCAAAACAGCGTGCTAAGTTACGTGGGATGGCGAATAGCCATGATACAATTTTACAAATTGGCAAATCAGGAATAGGTGAAGAGGTTGTAAAGCAGGTTGATGATGCGCTTACAGCGCGTGAGCTTATCAAATTGCGTGTACAAAGAACGTCGCCGACTACAGCTCGTGAATCGGCAACGGAGATTGCAGAGAAAACAAATTCAGAGGTCGTCCAGGTAATCGGCAGCCGCTTTGTTCTTTATCGCCGCAACCCAAAGAAACCAGTGATTGAGATATAGGAAATATATGATAACAGCGGGCATTGCCAGATGGCAAATGTCCGCTGTTATCTATGTGTGATAAAATTACTATGGCATTCTTGAGGGGTTAGTATTAAGAAGAAAGCCTCCACGTACTGCTGTATTCCACGCTTGTATAGATTCAAAACTTGATATATGACTTCTATCTTCATTGTTGAAGGTGTGCATTTGTCCGGAAATATATCGACGTATCTCATCTTGTAAGCTTTCATCTTGAGTCCACCTGTAGACACTAATTGTGGGTTGTACTCCGGCAAAACCGGCTCTGCGAGCAATTTCAACATCAAACTGTTCAAGGGTTCCGCTCATATATCTGTTTGCATTATATCTGACAACCATTGCATCAGGATTTGACAAACAAAGTGCGACTAAGATAATCGAACCGACAATAAGAGAGAGCTTAACAATCGAGAAATTCCATTTTTGCAAGGCTATCAAAGCTACAAAAACAATTACCATGAATAGCATAAATATGCATGGAAGAAGTCTGAGCATGGTTAGTCCAAACACATTGATATATAGAGCCATTTTACTAAATGCAGTTGCAATCAGGATTAATGTGATAGATGCGAGGATAATATTGAATATCTTAAGAACTTTTGACTCCATTCGTAGCTTTTTATTACACAGGTTTGCAGCAATCAAAAGTATCAAATTAATTGCAGCAATCCAACACAGTTCAAAAAATCCGCGTCTTGCAAATTCGGAGTAATATAGCCATCCGTCTGGCCGTACGCCGGTAAATGCAGAGAAGAAGTAGGGTAATTGACTAAAGATAAACACCATGTATACTACGCAAATGACACCAAGAACAGTATTAATTGTTAGGGGTGAAATAACACGTAGTGCATTGACTGTTTTTTCTGCAGACTCAGGTTTTATGATATCAGTCCCTTTTTTATGTGCTGTTCCGGAGACAAGGCCATAAATATATGCGGCAACCGGGATTGCGACAATAATGTAAATAACAACCATGAAATCCACACGGAGCAAGTCTCTAAAGAAGTTCAACACAACTCCAAATCCTCCGGCATCGGCGGTTTCGAGAAGAGGAATGATTATTGCTGCTAAAATTATCGCTGTAACTATTCCAAGAAAAACCGGCAAAATCTTACCTTTTTTATCTCCTTTTGCAAGTGCGGAGAAGCTGACATACTGATTGAAAAAATTTCTAAATGGGATAAGAATAGTTGCATTGAATCCATCAACAATTAAATAGTTATCAGTTTTTGCCTTAAGTGTACTACCTGAAGCCACCATGATTGTATACACGGCACTACCAAGTAAAAATAAAGCTCTGATTCCTGAAAACCCATTATTTGACCAAAGTGAGTATGACATACCGATAAGCCATGTTACTGCTAACCAAAATGTAGTCATAGGGCTTGCGACAAATCTTTTCTTGATGATTAAATAGCCTGAAATGCACAGTAGATATAATGTTGTAAACAGCGACACTCCCCATCCGAGCCATGAAAAGAATACAAAACTGGAAAATAAATATCCTAAGATAAATACGGCTAATGCAAAAGCGAAATCAGTTAAATCCGGCTTAAAGAGGTTTCCGGGCTTTTCTTTTGCAGTTTGAGTTTGCCAATTATTCAATTCAGATGATTGCGAGTATGGATGTCCGGCATATGCCTGAACTGCTTGTGTTTCCAGCACGTTGACGCCGAAGGGTTCTCGCGAACCTGACGCAGAGTCGCAAGAGTGCGATTGCTTTTGTGTATCTGCAGATGTTTTGGATGGTGAGTTTTCGTTTATTTCATGTTCAGTATGATTGCTATCCATATTCACTGGTTAGTCAGCTCCTTTGTTTGTGGAATTATATTCTAAGATATCGCCGGGTTGGCACTCTAATGCTTCGCATATTGCATCCAAAGTCGAAAATCGTACAGCCCTGGCCTTACCGGTTTTTAGTATTGATAAATTTGCTTGACTCAGTCCGATTTTGGAAGCAAGCTCGCCTGATGAAACTCTGCGTTTTGCCATCATGACATCAAGATTAACTACTATAGGCATACTTGTTTCCCTCCTAAATCGTATGATCTGCATCATCTTGAAGCGATACAGCTTTTTCGATGACACTTTTAACGACACGAACGACAAGGCCAATAAATACAGAGGCTATTCCGATAGGAAGCCATGGTGCATAATATAGTGCCGACACCATGCAAATTAGTCCTCCGACGTAGAAACACCACGACATGAATCGCAGATAAGTGACATTTTTTCTAACGAAAACTTCGCCGGAACTCATTTTGTGTAACAGTAGATACATACTCACCAAAACAGCTGCAGCGGGGACAGCTCCGATGAATAATGTAATGAAAAATAAAGCTGCTCCGGCTGCATAGGCATTTGAGGACATAACCAGTAGTCGTTCAACAAGGCGCGGTGCGAAAATCAGAGTGGCTATTAAAAAAGCCATGAAGAGTATGGTAAATATTTTACTGATGGTAATTGACCGATTTTCCTTATTCATAAAAATAGATTTCCTTTCGAACTTTGCATAAGTTAATGGGAGTATAGCATATCAAATATCGAAATGCAATAAAAATATATCGAAAAACGATAAAAATACATCGAGAGACGATAATTGTGCATTAGGTGTCGCAAAGATAGGCGAACTGTGATATCATAGGTAATATATGAATTGAAAGGAAAAACAATATGAACTATTTCGTTGCAGTTATTGAAAGATATTCGCATAAAGAGCGATTTTTACCGAATGTGGTGCCACAACGAATACTTGACAAAATAGCAGACGCAGGATTGCGTGCACCCACCGGAAACAACACACAATGTGTTAAACTTGTTATACTGAGAAATCGTGATGAAGTTCAAAGACTTGGTGATATTGTTGGAACAAATGCACTATTGACAGCTCCGGCAGCAATTGCAGTTTTAACTGATAGCAAAGGACATAGAGCGCCATACAATTTTGAGATTGAGGATTATTCTGCAGCTGCTACACAAATGTTACTTGCAGCAGTAGCAATGGGCTATGCTTCACTTTGGTTGGATAGTCCTTTCTTTGATGAAGCAAAACAGGCTGCTGCGCTTGAGGCACTCGGTGCGTCAAACAGATATCATTTGCGTGTGGTGCTACCAATTGGGTTGCCGGATGGGGAAGGATCTCGTCGTGATAAGCTTTCATTCGGCGAGCGTGTTTCCTATGGGAAATTGAAAGACTAAGAGGAGAAAATGATATGGCAAAGATAATCGATATAACGCGTACACTTCAAGATGCACCAATTTATCCGGGTTCTTCACCTGCAAAAATCGAAAGTGTGTTGAGTATGTCAAACGGTGATCGCTGTAATGTCAGTATGATTACAGCTGGAAGTCATATGGGTACTCATGCTGATGCCAGTAGTCATTTCTTAAAAGATAGTATGACAAGTATTGACCTGATGCCGCTCGCTCATTATTATGGTCCGTGTCGAGTATTGACCGTTGATGAATCTGCGATGATTACACAAAAAATGCTTAAGGGTAAACTTGATGGTTGTGAACGTTTAGTTATTCACGGAGGAGGTTTGAGTTATCTGACAAAAGAGGCTGCTGAGTATATCGTTAATACAGGTGTTATAACGATAGTAACGGATGCATTGAGCGTTGCTCCACCGGATAACGAAGTTGAAATCCATAGCATAATTTTGTCCGCCGGGATTGCAGTTGTTGAAAACACTATTTTAGATAATGTAGATGACGGTGAGTATATCCTTAGCGCATTTCCGGTTAAGATTGGCGGTTGTGATGGTGCACCTGTCAGAGCTGTACTAATACAAATCCCAGACTAAACGCAGACATTTTTGCGCGGATATATTTTGCCACTTTGCATGGCGAAATATATCCGCGCAATTATTATTGACCGTGATTAGCAGAAAAATCAGATATTTTTGGCGTAATGTTGATGCCGGTTTTGCTTTTTCAAGTGAATATGAAGAAAATATTGAAAATTTTATACAAATAGCTAAGGATTCAGGCACAAAATACGTATATAGTTATATGGAATGACATTAAGAAAGGTAAGGTCATTGATATGACAAATATAGGTAGGCGATTATTTTCCGTTTTGTTGGTAATTATAATGTTGCTTGGCTCGACTAGCTTTAATGCTAGTGCAGTGAGCACAACTATAGACTTGAGTACTCAACCCATATCTGCTATTCAGTCCGCTCTTAGCAATGCCGTATCAGGGGATATAATTACTGTTACAGGCTCTGCAACAGCAAGCACAGGGTATGCATTTAGCATAAATGCAGGGGTTACGGTTAATTGGCAGGCGAAACTTTCGGGCGCGGTCAGTCCTTCAACTGCTTTCATGATTATTTTAAATGGAAGCGGAACATTTAACGTTGGTAACGGTGGTTCAATTAATAATACAGGCACCGGTGGCACAATAAATGCCATAGGTGCCGGAATGACATTGAATATTCAAAGTAATGGTGAGGTTTTAGCAGAGCGTAGCGGAAGTGCAATCAATATCGCAGCTTCAAATGTAACGCTCAATGTAAACAACACGGGCAACATTACGAATACCGGAACAACCTCAGCGGTTAATGTAATGACACAACTTACGAATGTGCAAATAAATGTAAACAGCGGTTCGATTTCATCTGCTCCGACCGGAAACGCTATCAATGATAGTGGTGGAGACACACATATAACTGTAACTAATGGTGGTGTGATTACAGCAGGTGCGGCAAGAGCAATATGGTCTCAAGGAATGGATTCACTATCTACAGTTTTGGTGGATGGTGGAGTTGTTATAAATGCTGCCGGAAACAATTTGAATCCTGCTATAGATATGAGTGGAGTGCAGGGTAATCTTTTAGGTGGAAATTTGAATGTTGTAGTTAAGGGAGCAGGTGTTGTCAGAAGTACATCATCTACAGGTTTTGCGCTGCAAACGAGAGGGAATGTACTTGTTTATGAAAATGCGCAAGTTATATCAATAAACGGACGTGCAATTAACCTTGTTGGAGCGAGTTCAAATGCTACAATAAGGGACAGTGCGTCTGTTAGTGCTATCGGCACTGGAACAGCAATATCGACAGCTACCACAAATCCTCAAGATTTGCCGGATACAAGCATATCTATTGAGGGAGGAACGGTTTCTGCAATAAGTGGCAACGCGATAAATATAACCGGCATAAATAGCAAAGTTACTGTGGTCGGCGGAGTTGTATCCTCTGTAAGTGGTAATGCTATAAATGCAGATACAGGTCTTGTGTTAGCGAATCCTGCATCAAACCCATATGCAAACTTTAATATTATTGTTGCAGGTGGTTCAGTTTCGTCAAGTACCGGATATGCGATACAGAACTTAGGGGGAGGTCCGGCTTCCGAGGTTATTGTGAGTGATACAGCAAATGGCTTAGGAGGATCAGGGGGTCCGGGTGGTCAGGTTTCGGTATTTACTAATGGGGCTGCCATACGTGCCCCAAACGGAACTGTTACTGTAAATGGAGGATTCGTATTTGCCTATGGTTCTAACTATTCAACAGCTATATCTGCAAAGACTGTAGTTCGACCGACATCTCTAGGTGGTCAGATTGGAACGTGGAATCAAACCGCAGCAGTCGCTGCCGGCAGAAATGTTTACGGACAAGGCACAGCAGTTGATTTAGCCCTGTATTTTGGTACTCTGCCGTTACATTTACAATGGTACTTCAATCCAAAATTTGGAAGCGGAATATATTATGTTAATGGGCGAACAGCAGGATTTTTCCCATTTTCACAAGTCACAGTTTCAAATGACTACGCTTTAATATTTAACTCATATGACGGAAAAATGTACAGAGATATAGGGGATAGTGTAACACCAAAAATCGGGTACGAAATTACTGTAGGTCATTCTCCCATGGGTGCTGATCCTACATTGGGTGCATGGTGGTCTACATTTAATGAAGCAGAAGGTGGATATGATTTACATTTATCCGGATTTTCATGGACAACAACGAGTGTTAATAGAGCTTTGACAATTATGGATACTGCCGGAACACAAGAGGTTGTTACTGTGTTTCTAAATGGTAATAGTATTTTTGATTCAAGAGCTTCTGCAGGTACAGGGATTACGATTTGGGATGGTCTTACAGTAAACATCGATGGTAGCGGAACTTTGACTGCTAGAGGAAATTCTAATGATGGAATTGGTCTTGAATTTGGTGGTTCCGACATTACTTTAGCTGCTTACGATGATTTAATAGAGCAGGAAGACATATTGGAAGAGGAAGAAAACGTTGAATCTGACAATTTAGATGATGTGCAGACGACTTGTGACGACGATGACGACGATGACGACGATGACGAAGATGTATTTCAGGAAGAAGCTTTGGATGAAAGTGCCGATATTAATCTTGAGGACGGCGATTTCGATATTATGTCATTAGAGCATGATGATGAGAAAACCCAGGAAGAAAAATCGGATGAAGAAATTAATATTGAACTGGATATTTCAGCAAAAGCACCTATGATTTTAAATGATGTTGATGTTATGATACAGGAAGAGGCTATGGATGATATAGTCGTATTTGCATCTAGTAGTATCGGCAACATAACAATAACTCATGGTGCATTTGTGGCACAAGGTGGACTTAGAGCGGTCAATTGGCCGGGCGCCGGTGATGGAACTGTACCACAACGGCAGACTGGTGTGGGAACAGTTCCGGCTATTTCTCTATTACACTATCGCTGGAAATGGAGCTTGTATTTTGACGGACGTGAGGATGGTGCTCCCGGACCAAGTGCTGGTGGCGGATACTGGGATACTGGGACACAACTTGATGCAGACTTCGTATTCTATAATACAGATAAGTATGTAAGATTAAATGCACTGCAATCAGTAAATTTAGTAAGTTCGACACAAATTGGCGGAGTGCGCAATGTTGCAGACTCAATTGCAATTGAATTGACATTTGACGAACCAATTTCTGATCTGGTTATTGATGATATTGTAGTTATAAATAAGAGTGGAGCTGCAACAAGAGGTGCAACGCTGACAGGTTCGGGCAAAAAGTGGATAGTTTGGTTGGATGGTGTGCAAACACAAGGTACTGTTGACGTTACAATTTCAAATCAAATAGTTGGGTTCTTTGTTGAAAAAACGGTTGCACCAGCGGAAGTGTACAAAGAGACATCATTTGACATGACTGTCAACTCGACTGCCGGTGGTATAACCGAGGGTAATGGTACCGGGTGGTATCAATTTGGCTTCCCAATTAGCATAACTGCGATTGCCAATCCCGGGTATCACTTTACGGGCTGGACTATCAGTGGTGCAGTGCTCGACAATAATGAGGCGAGTTTGGCAACATTTGCGATGCCTGATAATAATGTAACGATTACAGCGAATTTTGAAGCAAATCCTCTTAATACATATACACTGAATGTTCTTAGCAGTGATGGCGGTACCGTGAGCGGAACAATGAGCGGCGCTTACACTGAGGGTTCTCCTGTTGAAGTGAGAGCAATGGCAAATGACGGATATCACTTTATAGGTTGGGCCATCGAAGGTGCAGAACCTGAGAATGGATTGGTGCCAACGCTTGTGGCATTTCATATGCCTGTAAATACGGTAACACTTATTGCGCTATTCGAACCAAATCCTTTTGGTACTTATACGTTGAACGTATTGTGCAGTGAGGGCGGCACAGTGTCGGGCACTCCCAGCGGAGCTTATCTCGCGGGCTATGAAGTGAATGTGACAGCTATTGCAAATGATGGATATCACTTCATAGGTTGGACAGTCGAAAGTGAAAGTTTGGAAACAGAGAGTATATTGTTGGAAGAAAGTGTACAGCTTGAAATGCCCGAAAATATGCTAACGCTTATCGCAAACTTTGCGATAAATGATAGTGATACTTTTCCTGTTGAAAGGTCTCCGCAAACCGGTGTCGAACACAGTCTATTCATACCAGTTGTCTTGCTTTTAGTTGGTGTGTTCACAATATTAAGTGCAGAATTATATCGCAAGCGGCAAAAGAGAAAAATGTAATTTTGTAGTTGAATTTGCATAAAAATAGTGTATAATAGACGTTACTTGAAAGAAAAAAGGAGATACCACTATGAAGAGCAACAAGGTAATGTTCACAGCCATCGCAGCATTCGTTTTTATTGCAGCAGCAGTAACAGCAATCTATATTTTCCGTAACGAAATCGCAGATTTTTTCGTAGACATCAAAGCAAGAATTGACGAAAAATTACTAAAAGACAGCGACGAATACGAAGACTAGTAAAATACCGCATAAGACAAAAGAACTCGGCTCTCGCCGGGTTCTTTTTAGTGTTCAGGTCTCAAGACTGCGAGATGAGGTCATCTGAATTCGTTGTGAAAAGTGCCAATATGCACATTCTCCGATAATTGAGTATTTTGCGCATGATTGCAAGTTATTAGGGATGAACTCATAGTACTGTCCTCCCGAATATATTTGAAAATTTTGCGCAGGGTCAAACGGTATTGCCGGGACTGTTTCTATTGCAAATGAACGTGAAATATTTTCTCCCATTATTGTTCCATCATAATGCCAACCATGTGGCGACAGCGTAAGTAGCCCGTTATTATCTTCAGTTTTGTCGTCACGGAAGTTCGGACTTAGTGGAGTTCTTACTGAAACTTCAATACTTATTGGTTCCATGTCTTTATGCAGCATACTCATCTCGTGTGTTGTCTGCATCTTAAACCATTCGTGTACTGTTGCCGGATATGCATAATCATTTTCGGCAATGAGCTTCGCATATTTGTCCATAGTTGCTGCGCCATCACAAGAAGTGCAGTAGATTCTGCAACCCTCGGTTTTTGTAGTAAATTCTGTTTTGCAATGCGGACACCAGTAGAGAATGTTGTGCAGTCCCTCTGCAAGCTTTTTGTTTGAGAATGTATGATGGCGATTGCCGGATACAGTACTGTAAGTACTTCCGAGAGATTGGTCGATAGCATTATTTATTTCATCAATGCTAAGAGTCTGAGTTTCCTCTTTTGAAAAAAGTGTAGAAATGGTAACAGATAGATTGCCAAGTCGTAGACCTTTGCGCCAGAACGGCATCGATGTGTATGAGCCGCCAATGATACAACTAATAACGGGAACACCAAGGTTCTTGATGAGTTTAGCTGTTGACTTATTAATTCCCATATATGCACCATCGACGCTACAACGACCTTCAGGGAAAAGCAGAACACCGCCACCACGTGCGACTGTCTGTTTCATGCCGATAATGGTTCTTATGTCAGGTTCAAACAAGTTCTTGGGCATACATCCCATGATTTTAAATAGAAATCTCAGTATTGTTACAGCAAAGAATTTTTGTGCTGTAACAGCATTCAATCGCCGTGGGTATATGGTAAGCATTGCGAGCAAGAAGTCCATAAATGACGAGTGATTAGCAAGTACGATAAAAGCTCCTTTTGGCTTGTTATAGTTTGATTTGTCAACTTTCAAGCAGAAAAGGAGTTTTAGTATTGGATAAAATATAATATACAATAAAAAATATAGTATGCCACATGGGGTTCTGAGTTTGTTGTTTTTCATAATATTCCTATTTGTCTAACTGCCTTAACTATTTGGAGTTATGTTCCTTTTACAGTGAGAATATAACTACGGTTTACAGCGATTTTAATATTGATTTTCTATCATTGCCGGTTTCAATGGCTTCTAACACTCGTGTATGATTTTCCTTTGTTAATTTATATTTGCAACTGATATATATTCCCAAGCTCATGCATATTAGGGGTGCAAATGCCATGATAAATACTATTGCTGTTTGTGCGGATTCAGGCTGTGCAAGGATTGGAGGAGCGCCCGGCTCTCTTTCCATAAAGCCTGCTGCACCTATGATTGCCATGACCACACCGACACCGATGGCTTGTGCCAGGGTGTTGAAGAAATTTGCGACTCCGGAAAATGTTCCCGGGCGACGGTCACCAAATTGCAAGTGACCAACATCGACGATATCAGGGAAAATCGCATGAGGGATGAGCCCTGGACCACTAATACCGAAGCCCATTACAGCAGCAAGTATGTATAACCAAATTGCATTTGAGCCTGCAGGCATGAAAAGTAAAATCATTGCACTTAAAACCCATATAATACTGCCGAGTGTATAAACGAACATTTTTCCGCGTTTCTTAATCATCATCATGTAAAATGGTAGAGCAACAACTTGCATACCAAACATTATTGCTGCACCTATGAATCCTACCATACTGGTTTCACCTGTTGCAGTTATATCACGCACGAAATAAAATTCTACATAAAAGAAGAAAAGTGCACTCATTGCAGCCATGGTTATCTGGCAAGTTAGGAACATCCATAGATATTGCCGAAAGGGTTTGACTTTAAAAGGGCTGATAAAGTCTTTAAATACAAAACGCTCTGTATGTGTTGGTGGTTCGATTCCTTCTTTTGCAAATAATGCAGTTACGAGAACACAAACCATAAAAATACTACCAAAAATAAGGCTCATTACCATAAATCCTGTATGTCCCTCGAAGCTGTCGACGATGATTCCCGGTACTGCTACACATATAATCGATGCCACTATTGAGAAGGCCAGTCTGACCGACATTAACTTACCTCTGTCTGTATAGTCTTCAGTAAGCTCTGTTGAAAGTGAATAGTATGGGATTTTGAATGAAGAAAGTGCTAAACAGAAAAACATATATGATGTCAGGGCTGCAGCTCCTCTTATCATCACGCTTTCATTGCTAAATGGGAAAAACATAATAAACAGCGATATCAGAATAATCGGTGCACTAAAGAACATCGAACCTCGTCGCGTTTTGTATTTTACTCTTAATTTATCTGAGAAGAGTCCAATGATTGGGTCGATAGCAGCATCAAATAAACTTGCTATCATAATGACTATTCCTGCGAAATAGGGAGGTAGTCCTACTACCAAAACCAGAAATCCGGGATATAGGAAATTTATTATGTTAAACGCTCCACCGCCACATATATCTCCAGTGGCAAAGGCTATCATTTTGCCTTTTGTAAGTTTCTTTGCGTTTTCAAAGTTATGCAATATATTACTCACTCTCATAATTTTGTTGAACTTACGCACAATATTATGCAGTATACAGCAAACACGTGGTTTTGACAAATATATTGCCGGTAGAGCATACTTTTGCTTGCATTTTATTGTGTTGTATGTTAGCATACGTGATGGTTGTGGCCCAGTAGTTCAGTTGGTTAGAACGCCAGCCTGTCACGCTGGAGGCCGACGGTTCGAGTCCGTTCTGGGTCGCCACATGCTGCTGTAGCTCAGTCGGTAGAGCACCTCATTGGTAAGCCTAATTTGAGTATTTCATTCAATACCGTCTGAGTTCAGCAAGTCCAAAAAGCCTGTATTTATGCGATTTTTTAGAGTTCCACTTTTCAA
>WQWL01000023.1 GCA_009785345.1 Oscillospiraceae bacterium | reverse complement strand
GGATTTTTGTTGTCAGGTGGTGCAGAAAAACCGCAGTAATGCTTGTGCCTTTCAAGGTTTTTATGTGCCGCATGGCAGCAAAAAGACAAGGCAAAATGCACAAGTTATTTCTGGACAGTTCCTTATTATTAAATACGGCGAAGACCGCAATAAACGTTCTTCGCCGCCATAATATATACAAGCTATTATTTATTTTAGACTATCCTACTTTGAGTTAAATATTTTAAATATCGTGTCAAACGGATCTTCCTCAACTGGTGGCGGTGGAGGTGGCTCCGGAGCCGGTGCAGGTGGTGGAGCTTTGACCTCAGGTTCAGCTTTTAACGCGTCGTCTACTTTCTTCGCAATATAATCGTCAGTAAACACCCTAGAACTTGGAGTATTAATATTTTGTGCTTGTAGTGGAGACTCATCAAATCTTGTCGCTATAACCACAACTCTAATTTCGTCTTCCATATCTTCATCAAAAGAAGCACCGAATATAATATTTGCATCAGGATGTGCTGCTTCAGCGACAAGGCTGGCTGCAATTTCTACATCATCAAGGTCAATATCTAATGAACCTGTAACATTAACCAGAACGCCACGAGCACCATTAATAGATGTTTCCATAAGCGGGCTTGTAACCGCTGCACGAGCAGCCTCTTCTGCCTTGCCTTTGCCTGCTGCATGTCCGACACCCATATGTGCATATCCGGCATCTTTCATGATTGATGTTACGTCAGCAAAGTCGAGATTTATAAAACCGGTTTTCTTAATTAGTTCAGATATACTTATAACAGCTTGATGAAGCACACCATCTGCAATTTCAAACGCATTTGCAAATGTTAACTTTTGTTCAGAAACAGCCTTTAATCTATCATTTGGAATTACAAGCAAAGAGTCAACTTTACTCAGTAAATTCTTAATGCCTTCTTCAGCCTGCTCCATGCGACGTCTTCCTTCAAAGCTAAACGGCTTTGTGACAACGCCTACTGTGAGTGCTTGAGCTTCGCGTGCAATGTCAGCAACAACAGGAGACGCACCAGTTCCTGTTCCGCCACCCATACCGCCTGCGATAAATACCATATCAGCATCTTCAAGGGACTTTGCTATGTTGTTTCTGCTTTCTTCAGCTGCTTTCTTACCAATTTCCGGACTGGAACCGGCACCTTGACCCATTGTCAATTTCTCGCCAATTTGAACTTTTGAAGCGGCATTTGAAACAGATAGTGCGGGTTTGTCAGTATTAATAGCAATAAATTCCACACCTTGTGTTCCGGCGGACACCATTCTATTGACGACATTATTACCTGCTCCGCCAACCCCAGCTACCTTTATTACTACGACATTGTCAGGAGCGCTCTCAATTGAAACCGCCATGTATTCTTCCTCCCGTACTAATTTATTTTCATTTTTGTTTTTATTCATTTTCACAACAGCTCTTTTTTCTTTAGATTTAACGTATGAAACTTCGTTAATTCTAAATTAGAAAAACGCACATCATCCGTTATTTTATATGTTTTTTTATTCAAGGTCAATAGTTTTCTTTCAAATAGTTACAAATTGTTTCAAATAAAATGTTAATCAGCTCTAAATTCAGGACGATTACTATCTCTGGGAAAAATTATATCACCCGACATGTTATGAAATCTTTCTTGAACATCCAAAACATAAATTTCCAGACCTGCTAAATTATGTCTAATAGTTGTTGGTCTCAAATCTGTATTGCCACTTGCACCACTACCAAGAATAACTCTATATATTTCCATAAAACCAAAATGTACATTAACTATGTTTGAAATGTCTATATACGATACATCACTTAGTAAGTCTTCACTTTCTAGAGCTTCAAGTATATCTAACATATGTTGAAGTCTTGGTTCTGCACCAAAAGCAGCTCTCAAGTTATTGCCTGCAGATGTGTCTTCAATTTCAACACCGCGGATTTCAATTAATGCACTTATATCAACATCTGACTGTAAAGGCGTTCCTATTCTAGCACGATCTAATACTCTGCCAGCGATATCAATTACATATACTTCTCCAGAAACAGTTAATGTTGCTACCGGTACACTCTTTGTTACTTTAATCATTATTGTATCAGGGGGTATTCGACTAACTTGTGCAGCACTTATAAATGGCAATGCAGAACGTATATTTTGCGAAACTTCTTGTGAACTAATAAAGAGTAAATTATCGCCAAATGTCATCCCTGATGCCTCAATAATATCCTCAGCATAATATGCCGATACACCCTCAATAACGATATTCCTGATTTGCATAAAAGCACTCATACCAATTATTGTCATTACAGCAATCATAACTACACCAATTACTATATACGCAATTGATGTTCTACTTAACTGTCTTTTTGTGACCGTTGGCATATTGGCTTCTCCTATCATTATTTTGCAATTGTACACATAACAATGTCAACAATCTTCTCAGCTGCGTCTCTGACGGATAGAGATTTTTGTACAGCTGCCATTTCTTTCAACTTTGCATTATCATTGATTATCGATACTGTCATATCAAAAAGTTTGTCACCTGTACATTCACTTTCCTTTATCATTATTGCTCCACCTGCTGATTGCAACTGCTTCGCATTTTCCTCCTGATGATTATCAGTAACATAGGGAGATGGAATTAATATTGCAGGTTTTCCAAGTGCGGTTAACTCTGCCACAGTCGACGCTCCAGCTCTTGATAAAACAATGGTCGCGTCATTCATAACGGTTGGCATATTTTCAATATATTCTCTTATATCAATTAAAGGCTCTCTTAATGTTTCAATTCCCTCACCTTTTAATGATTCCAATAATTTTTCTTTACTGTCGTTTACACCAGTTGCATGAATGTGATTGAATTTATTTTCTTTGATGTTTCGTTTAATAAACTGAGTCATCATTTCATTCATTCCTGATGCGCCTAATGACCCCCAGTACGATACAACAAGTGGCTTTCTGCTTATATTTGTTGAGTTGCTACTTGATATTACCTCTGCCCCATCGACAAATTGACTTTGAAGAGGCGTGCCTGTGAAGACAACAACATCACCTGATCGTTTAAATTTCTTCTCCATACCTCTGTATGTCACAAATATCTTGTCAACTATAGGAGCAAGCATTCTCACAGTTAGACCCGGATATGCATTTGGCTCTAAAACAAAAGTCGATATGCCAAACTTTGAAGCTTTCTTCAACACGGGGTAACAAATATATCCGCCTGTTCCTATTACAACATCGGGCATAAATCCTTTTATAATTCTTGTAGACTTTATGTTTGCTTTTATGAGTTTCAGTATTGCCTTTACATTATGAATAATGTTTCGTGGCTTTATACTTCTATTCAATCCACTCATTTGTATATTCTCTAATCGAAATCCTGCACTTGGTACAAGACGTTTTTCAAGTGGCTTATCTGCACCTATGAACAGTATTTCACATGGTATTCGCTGTTTCATTTCTTCAGCAATTGCAAGTGCAGGATTAATATGCCCAGATGTTCCACCACAAACAAATATCACTTTCATGATGCAACTCTTTCTTTCACTAACATTTTGCGTGTTTCTTCTTCAGTATAAACAGGAATTTCACGAGATACTGACAATACTATACCAATTTGTATTAGTTGAAGCCACAGTGCTGTACCACCGGAACTAAAAAACGGTAACGATATTCCGGTCGCAGGTAATAGATTTGTTACAACGGCAACATTTAAGAATACCTGTATGGCAAGCAAACTTGTAATTCCAATTGTAATTAACGAACTGAATTTGTCATTTGCATTTATTGCAAGCCAATACCCACGAATTATTAGTAATGCAAATAACATTAATATAAGCATCGCTCCAACGAATCCTAACTCCTCACTTACAATAGCAAATATATAATCATTATGCTCTTCAGGTAAATATAAATGCTTTTGTCTGCTTTGTCCTAGACCAACCCCAAGCAAGCCACCGGAACCAACTGCGTTTAATGATTGCCTTATTTGAAAACCACCGACAAGTGGGTCAGCATCAGGATCCAGCCATGCTGTAATTCGTCTTCCACCATGTCCCATATCTCTGATGTCGAAATTTTCTCTTACAGTTTCAATATTCATGTCACTTACTTGCATATCTGGAGCAGCGGCTCTTACTTGAAAAAATATAAATCCACTTACCATTGCAATCAAAATTGCTACAGCGATTATAAACCATCTAATACGTGTCCCTCCGGCAAACATCATTATTGCAGACAGAGCTGTAATAATGATAATTGCTGAGAGGTGGGGCTGCATTCTAAGAAGCACAATCATTATTACGGCAATTGTTGCAAAAGGCATAACGCCAAATTTAAATGTGCTCATCTTGACTTTACCAAATTTGCATATCATTTGTGCAAATGCAAGCACAATTGCAAGCTTTGCAATTTCTGACGGTTGAAATGTCAAAATACTTGTTTCGCCACCTATACCAATCCATCTGGTTGCACCATTTGCCCTTATGCCAATGAATAGCACCAAGACCAACAAAACGACCGATACCAGCAATAATTGAATTGACCATCGACTTATTGTTTTAATACTAATACGAGATACAACAAACATTAATGCCACGCCACTTACAGCAAATATAGATTGTCTGGAAAACAGCCTAAGTGGATCACCATGCAAATACAAACCACGAGCAAAGCTCGCTGAGAGAACCATGATAACTCCGATTATCAGTAAAACAAGAGTTATTACCAACATTGGCTTATCAACACCCGGACCTCTTTTCTTAGGCTCGATAAGCTCATCAGATAAATCACGCTCGTCCCAGTTGAAACTAACTTCAGGCTCTTTACGAACTTGTTCATTGTTCATCATATTAACATTTTTATTCAGAGTCCTTCTATTCATGAATATGACCATCCCTTTACTCTTTCATACCTTTGTTGCAAAACGACACTAACTATTAGTAGTCATCAATAGCTTCGAAACACACCAAAGAACGAAATTGCAGCGAAAATCGCAGATACAGTTGTAAATACAGCAAACACCTTATACTCACTCCAACCTGACATTTCAAAATGATGATGCAGTGGAGCCATTTTGAAAACTCTCTTACCCTTCGTTAATTTAAAATATCCAATTTGAATAATGTCTGACATTGTTTCTACAAAATACACGAATCCTAATGTTATAAGCAATAACGGTATATCCATTGCAAATGCAAGTGCACATACTGCACCACCTAGAAACAGCGAGCCTGTGTCGCCCATAAATACCTTTGCCGGATAAAAATTAAAAATCAAGAATGCAATAAGCCCACCTAAAAGTGCCGCGGAAAATATTCCGACGGTTGTATGTCCCCAAACAAATGCAAGCGCCATTATACATATGGCAACGGGAACAGTTACACCGGATGCCAAACCGTCTACGCCATCAGTGATGTTTACAGAGTTTACTGTTCCTATGATTACAAATGTTGCAAAAATATAATATATTGGCCACGGAATATTTAGCATCACGCTAAAGAATGGCACATACAGTTCTGTTGTTAAGTTGCCTTGTAAATGCATTATCAAAACGAATGAGAGCGCCACCATAAGTTGCAGTATAAACTTATGTCTTGCAGTAAGTCCGAGATTTTGCTTCTTCTTTAGTTTACAATAATCGTCGAACATACCGATTCCCGCATACACGAGTGCAAAAACAAGTATCGCAATATGACCAAATCTACCTTCAAGCATTTCACGAAAGCCTACCGCCAATACTGCTACAGTAATTCCACCGATGAACATTATTCCGCCCATTGTCGGTGTTCCCTCTTTTTTGTTATGCCAAACAGGACCGTCCTCGCGTATCGATTGACCCGCTTTCATACGTCTCAGTGCCGGAACAAGGACTAATCCTATTCCTACAGTAACTGCAAATGACACAATAAGTGAAATTATTAAATATACTATCATTCATTTTCTCAACTTTACTTTTTTTAATCCAAATCTTCTACGGGTTTCTTGCGCGCATCAACACGGAGTTTTTTTAAATGCTCCGTAACTACTTCTCTATCATCAAAATGGATTTTTTCATTGCCAAATATTTGATATGTTTCGTGACCTTTACCGGCAATGATTAGTACATCACCGGATTCCAATTTATCAAGCGCATTACATATTGCTGCTTTTCTGCTTTCTATGACTTCATATACTGCATTTGAATTTTCGACACCGGATACGATTTCATCGATTATCTTGTTTGGATCTTCAGTTCTGGGATTATCTGTTGTTATTATAGTTACATCTGATAACTCAGTTGCAATCTTCCCCATTTCCGGACGTTTTGTCTTATCACGATCTCCACCACATCCGAATACTGTCACAATCTTGCCCTTTGCAAATCCTTGTGCAGTTGTAAGTATATTCTCTAGAGCATCCGGAGTATGAGCATAATCAACTAAAACAGTGTATTCATGACCTGTCGGTACAACCTCTGCTCTCCCCTTTACTCCGCCATATGATTTTAATGACGGTGCTATGTTGTCTATGTCAAACCCAAGTAATGTTGTTGCAGCAATTGATGCCAGTGCATTATATGCTGAAAACAAACCGGGTATCGGCAATTCCACTCTATTGATGCTGCCAACTGCAACTGCACAGAAATCAACTTTGTTCGCATGAAGCCTTACATCTTTGCCAACTAAATCAGCATCGACATTATTAATAGCATATGTCATTATAGCACATCTAGCATGCTCTGCCATTATCAATGCATATTGATCATCAGTGTTTATAACAGAAACTTTACAATTTTCAAACAATATTGCTTTTGCCAGTGCATAATTCTCCATTGTGCCATGAAAATCAAGATGATCCGGAGTCAAGTTCGTAAATACACCAACATCATATTCTATACCATAAACTCTGCTTAATTGCAATGCATGTGACGAGACCTCCATTATAACATATTCACAACCCTCAAAAACCATTTTATCTAGTAGTTTTTGCATTTCATACGATTCTGGTGTGGTATGTTCTGTCGATAATTCTCTATTCCCTATGAAATTTCCATTTGTTCCAATCAAACCAACTTTGCTTTTCGAACAAGTCTCAATGATATGCTTTATCAAATTGGTTACACTTGTTTTCCCATTTGTTCCTGTTACTCCAACAATCTTCGCCTTGGTTGCCGGGTAACCAAACCATACAGCAGATATTGTAGCAAGAGCTTTTCGTGAATCTTTTACAAGAATGTATGGTATTGAAACACTCGGAGCTTCTTCACAAATTATGCAACTTGCACCTTTTTGTACAACATCAACAATATACTTATGCCCGTCCGTCTCGAATCCACGTATTGCAACAAAAAGCTCACCACTACGAATAATTCTGGAATCATAGCATATTCCTGTAACATCCATTTCCATATCTGAATTGTTTTCAATAACATCAACTTTTTCAAGCAATTTTATTAGTTTCATCACGACTTATCCCTTCATTAAGTTCAAACTGAGTAATAATCGGTTTAGTCACAGGTTAACATTAATCAAGCGGTATGTCTCGAATTTTTCGCGTATGTAAGACCCATTCCAACGAAAAATCCGGGACATATTGCTTGATGGAGGCGAATTTTATGCATGGTCTGACTGGTAATTAATAATTAATCTATCCTTCGTTCAATAATTTGCGAGTTTATCAATGTAACCTCTATCACCGACCCATACAAAACTTCTTGGTCCTGTGGAATCGATTGTACTGACACAAGTGCATTTCCATCCGTTCTCGGAGCTCCTCCGGTTCTAATAAATAGACCCCTTTGTTCCAGCACTTGCTTCGCTTCTTGATATGACATACCTATTAAATTTGGCATTTCAACCTGATAACTAGGAGGTTCACTCTCAGTAAATAGCATTATCGTTGTTCCTGAAACAACCAATGCATTTCGCACAGGTAGTTGCCCAACAACTGCGCTTCCTTCACCAACCACTGTGTAGTTAAAGCCTTGCCCTTCAAGTACTATAATAGCATCTTCTACACTCCATCCTGCGATACGCGGAACATGCATATTCATTATCGCTAAGTCTGTTTCGGATAACTGCGGCATTATTCCCAGACTCATAGGCAAGATATCTTCAAGCATTCTACCAACAACAGGTGCAGCCATAGAACCACCACTGATATATATTCCAGTATAATGACTAGGTCTGTCTAGTAATAGCAATATAGCTATTTCAGGATCATCAGCCGGTGCAAACCCAAAAAATGATACGATATAGTCTTTTGGTGAATCGTCGTCTTCGTCTCTTGCAGCTAATTGCAATATGTTCTCAGATGTTCCTGTTTTACCACCGATTCTGTATCCAGCGACTTGTGCATTCCGTCCAGTTCCGTGTATTACAACACCCTCAAGCATTGTACGCATAGCAGCAGACGTTTCACCACTAATTACTTGTCTTACAATAGTCGGTTCAGTAGCTTCGACAATATTGCCACCACTATCAGTAATCTGGCTAATAATGAACGGCTCCATCAAATAGCCTCCGTTAATAGTTGCAGAAGCCGCAGTTATCATTTGAATTGGTGTGATTTGAAAGGTTTGACCAATTGAAGCTGATGCTATCTGGGTTTGATTATTTCTATCAAAAAATACACTTTCATCCCACCACAAGCTTCGACCTTCAACAGCATTGTTAAACCCTGTTCTGTCAAACAACCCAAACGCATCAACATAACTATAGAATGTACGAGCACCAACCCTAAGTGCAAGTTCTATACATGCGATATTACAAGAACTATACATCGATTCATTCAGAGTTTGAGAACCGTGACCCCATCTGCGCGGACATCTTCTTTCCGACACGCCGGTAGGAGTTTGAACTTCAATCATACCCGTACAATGAAACACCGAATCAAACTGCGCTACATTTTCTTCTAAAGCCATTGCATATGTTAGCACTTTGAATACAGATCCGGGTTCATAGGAGTCTGCAATAGACTGATTGCGCCATTGTCTAAATTGCGCAGCGCGATACTCTTCAATGAACTCGTATTCATCTTCAATGTAATTGAGTCGCTCCATCTCCCTTTCGCTAAGTTGCAGAAAATTGTTTGGATCAAAATTAGGATAATTTGCCATTGCAAGAATCTCACCTGTGTTCGGATTAATAGCAATCGCAACTGCTCCACCTTGTACGTCGAAATCAATAATCGCTTGAGCCAAATGCTTCTCCACATAATATTGAACTGACATATTCAGTGTTAATGTTATATCATTTCCATCCCTGGCACGTAAGTAATCACCAAAACCCGCAAACATCAACTCTGATCCTCTGGCGTTCGTGAGTCTAATCATCCTACCGCTGACGCCTGTAAGGTGGGCATCAAGCCTGTGCTCGATTCCATCAAGACCGGTGTTTTCTGTTCCGACAAATCCGATTACATGACTTGCAAGGGTGTCATTTGGGTAGTAGCGTTGTGTCGCAGGTTCAAAATGTACACCTCTTAAGCTGTGCTCTCTAATAAACTCTCGTACTCTATCGGCTTCGGCTTTTTCTACTCTACGTTTAATAATTTGGTATTGAGACGAGCTTCTCCCGGCTCTTTCCACCACCATACCAAAGTCAACGCCCAGTATATATGATAAACCTTCAGCAATAAATCTCACATCTTGCTCATGTAATTCAAGCTCAAGCGGACTGATAAAAACATTTTCTACAGGTCCACTCATAGCAAGTATTCTACCGTTTATGTCATAAATTGTTCCGCGTGAATATGCAAGTGACGTTTCCCGTAATTGAGCACTTAGCGTACGCGATTGAAAATATGAGTTATTTGTTATTTGAACATCATATAGTCTAACGGCCAGAATAACAAATGCAACTATTCCACACACCGCCAACAAAAATAGTGTGCGAAATAGTAACGCTCTACTGATTTTTTGCTCTCCCCTACCCCTAGCAGCACCGGTCTTTGCACCTGATGTCGCTCTTGGAATCTTTTCGTTTCTTATTCTTCTCCTATTTTCTCCGCCAACTCTCACTCCACCGGACATGTCGCTTCTCCTCTCTGTAATGTAATTTTGCAAATATTAAACATTACCTAAAATAATCCAGCAGCGACATTATGAAATATCCAAACCTATCCAACCCACTTTCTTCTTTAACCTGAATAACTATTGCTGTATCTCTTGGTGCACTAGTTATTGCAACTGAATTTACAACATCAGGTCTTGACATACCAAGCACATCCCTTGCGTAGTGTTCGATGGTTCTTAAATCAACAGCACGTTCAAGGGACAACTCTAATGCTCTGTGTTGTTGTTCGAGTTGAGCTATATGAGCATTCAGCCTTACAGTTTCTGCAGCCGTTTCATTAAAGTTAATTTGAGCTAAAACTACCAATATCATTAGTGCTGAAACAAAAACTGTTCCAAAAATAGCAAAAACTGAAATTTTGGGTGCAACCTTTTCTGCTGTGGCAACTTTTGGTTTTTCTATTCTACGAGGACGTTCTCTAGCGGTAGTCACTCTTTTTGGCGGCGCATGTAATCTTCTGGTTTCTGCTTCAACCATTGCTTGGATTGTCGGAGCAACAGTACCATAATTATAATTACTCAGTGCTCTTGCATTACTTTCCATAATCGACATCCTTTCTTTTGGTTACAACATTTCCCTTGATCATATGCGTTCTGCTATTCTTAGTTTTGCACTTTTTGATCTTGGGTTATTTGTCATTTCATCATTACTTGCAATGATGGGTTTTCGTGTTATTAATTTCAATGTTGGTTTCTCACCACAAACACATATTGGTATATCCGGCGGACATGTACAGCCTTTTGCACCTGCAGCAAATGCTTTCTTCACTAACCTGTCTTCAAGTGAATGGAAACTGATTACACATAACCTTCCATGCAACCTTAGTAGTGATGGTGCTGCTACCAACATACTCACAATTGAGTTTAACTCATCATTGACAGCTATTCTCAGTGCCTGATAGCAACGTTTCGACGGATGACTAGATTTGCGTCTTGCTGCAGCAGGGATTGCCTTGTATATTAACTCGTTTAATTCAAATGTGGTGTTGATTTTATTCTTTGTGCGCTCATTCACTATCACACGTGCTATCGATCTAGAAAATCGCTCTTCACCATATTCAAAAAGAATTTTAGATAACTCATCTTCTTGCCAGCTATTTATGATGTCGAATGCTGATAGTGAATCAATCCTATTCATCCGCATATCAAGAGGAGCATCCTGCATATATGAAAATCCGCGCTCCGCATTATCTATCTGCGGCGAAGAAACACCTAAGTCAAACAACATTCCATCTACTTTTTCAACATTGTGATCTTTTAGTATCTTCTCGATTTCTCTGAAATCCCCGTGTACTGCTATGACCTTCTCTTCATAATCTGCAAATATTTTTTGTACTTCAACTATCGCATCAGCATCGCGATCTATTGCGATTAATTTCCCTTCGTCGAGTTTCTTTAATATTTCTAAAGAGTGCCCAGCTCGCCCAAGAGTACCATCTACATAAATGCCATTTGGATTTATGTTCAGTCCTTCAATGCATTCATTTAATAAAACAGGTATATGACTCATTAGAAATCCAGCTCGTCCATAACCTCAGCGAGGTTATCCGGTGTTGTTTCCTGATCATCGATGATTGCGAACTTCTCACTATCCCAGAATTGAATGAATGTTCCTGAACCAACGACAGTAACTTCTTTTACTAATCCGCACTTGTCACGAAGTTTTTGAGGAAGTAGAAAACGTCCCTGACTATCAAGTTCGCACTTTGCTGCATTTGAGAAAAAGGGGCGCATTTTTGTTTGCTTGCGAATTGGCATCGCTTTAACTTTTTCTAAAAATCGATCCCAACTCTCATTTGAATACGCAGTTAAGCAGTCTTCGACGGAGATTGTCACATGGAATACTTCCCCAAGTTCTTCACGTAATGAGGATGGAATAAACAAACGACCTTTAGCATCGATTTTGTGTTCATATTTTCCGGTCATCTGCTTCCCTCCTTTTCCACATTCTGGGATTATTCAACATTTCGCTCCACTATTCACCACGCTCTTTCACCAGATTATACTTTAGCCCCACTTTAATGTCAAGAAAAAACAAGGATTTTCGCTAATAATTTTTACAATATTGCCAGCGAAAACCCTTGCAATCACTAGATATACCACATGTAGTGTTCCGGTTTTTTCTTGAACACAAGATAGCGAAATAGCGACTCGCAAAAAACGAGTCGCTATTTCAAAATGCAAATTATTCAATAGTGTTGATTCTCCACTTTGATAGTTTTCCATACTTTCGACTATGCTTCTTCGCTATTGCCAACACAAGTAATCACACGAATAAATATTCCCTCTCTCTCAGAATTTCTGTATAAGCGCTAATTGTAGAGATTGCAATTGGTTACACACATATTTCTTCTTGTATTTGTATATTTAATAGTGTATTATATTCAAAACAATTTGAATATAAGCATTTCGCAAAGTGGAGAGGGTGGGAAGATGTATCATAAAATCTTTATATCGATAGATAAAACAACATACTTCACAAGCAAGCTGGCAATAGAATTGTCTCATTATATCGGATTTAAATCGGTGGCCATGGAGTTCCCTCTATTTACCTCAGATAGAGATTTACCGGACGATATACTTTGCTTCATAATCAATGAGAATATGGATGACCACTTCCATGTTGAAGCTATGAACAATTTAGTAACAGTCGGAATCTCTGCAAGCGAAAATTCAGTGCGGAATGCATATGAATATTTATGCGATAATTTTCTTCAACTCTCTAAAAATTATCAGACAGGAACACATGAAGGTATCGCACACCATGACTTCCGAATAGCGGAAAATGTACCTATTGAACCGTTTGACAAGAGGCAAGAAAAAGGTTTAGAGAGTCTGTTTGACAAAGATTACATTTTGATTGACGACAACGATGACCTGTTACCCGATAGATTGGACTCAAAAATCCTTTTGCCCACAGAAGTCAGCAATGCTCAACTATCAGCGCTGTGTAGTTTTGCTGCCAGATTCGGCATGGAAACAACTATTGCGCGATATCCAATTACGACTGCGGACACAGGTGAAGACAACCTGTTCATACTCCGCGACAGTGCTGAATGTTCATTGAGTTTAGAAGAAGATGATGATGGACGTCATTTTGTCATCTCAGGCAGCGGCACTGATCTGGTAGAGTTTGTGGCGACAATTTGTGAGGAATTTCCGCTTCAAAAGCCCGGAACACGTTGGCTTGATATTTTAAACGAGCTGACCGATGGTCTTTGCATGAGAACGGTAGATGGTCAATTGGCACATATCGAGCACATGAAAAATGAAATCACAACCGACACAAGTTGCTATTTTAGCCCAAAAATCAATGAAGTAACCGCAGAAATTCTCAAAGACTACTCCCCAGCTAAATTTCAAGGGTACAAAGATCTAAAGAAGGTACACGAAAAGGAATATGAAATACCTTGGGAAGTAGATGTCTGCAAGGGTGTACTTGACGAAAAACTGTGGCCGCATGTTAAGCCCGGTGACAAAATTGAGCTGTTAGCGGTGCTCAGCGAAGATAAGGAAAGCAGAGCAAAGCTCAATGAAGAGTTTGCAGAAATTGTGAAAAGAAAAGGTGCAGAGCTTTTGTCATCCCGGGTCATTTGCGCATACAAGCAGGGTTTCAGTTGGCTTGAAGAAATCATCATGCCAAAGTTGCGCTGCTGTAAAAAAATCGATGAAATCGAGATATTTTTCAAACCTTTTTTGGCTCCGGGCGTAACTGACTGGCAAGACGAGGATGGCGCGGTGCCGACATATGACAATATTAAAACAGACGATGAAGACAAGTGGTTCGACCTGCCTATACGATATTTACAAGAACTTTATCCCATTGATGATATTCTCTCTGCAGAGCTTAACATCCCGCGTGAGAACATCGTCTTTTCAGAATACAAAGGCAATGACGACACGACGTACAAAGTGGTAGCAAAATCTGACGGTGAGAAGCTGTGTGAAGAAAAATACAAAGCATATGCGCATGAGCGCAACTACATAGATGCCTATCCGGGAATGGGCAAAGTCCATCCGGGAACGGGATGGATTTGGGTCGCCATCAATGGCAAAGAGGTGATTTCTGAACGTATTGAAACGGATGTCGAGCACGTGTGGCGGATATATCAGGAAGATGTGCTGCCTTATTGTCATAGTTTCTGTCAGAAAAAAACGGAGGGAAGACCGACCACTGCTGATCAACCCTTCTTTGCTCAGATGCGGCTTGACATACAACTGAGCGAACCGAATGAAAAACTAGACACTCGCGAGGATTTGCTATCATCAATTGATGCTTTGCACGAAGACATATACTTTGTCGGACTTGATTTCTTCAAAGTATACGGCAATATGACCGCTGGAGAGATATTTGATGCCCCGGGACTCATATTGCCGGTAATAAAAAAGAAATATGGCAAGCCATATTTCAAGTTCACTCTCTACGATCAGCATGGACTTGAACCGGCAATCGATTTTGGCGATTACAGCATCAGACCCACGCTAAATAGAAAGGACATCTCAACCACCATCCGCAAGATACAATGGATCAACGGAAAATTAAGTCCAGTCATAAAAGTTGAAGCCCCAAAATCTATTGCACCAATTCTTACAAGTTTTACCAAATTGCTTTCCGAACGTAAACTTTCGATCGAACATAAGTTCAAGAGTATTTCCCAGTTACAGTTTGAAGTTTATGAAGAAATGGAGTTAAAGCGCCTGAGTGTCAGTATATCAGAAGCATTGCAGCCACCAAAAGATTTGTGCATTGAGGATATTGATATTCTTGAAGACGTAATGATTGGCTATGAAGAATACATAGCCATCATTGAACAGCTGAAGCGAGTATCGAAAATAGAGGTATACATATCCGGAGAATCATATCTGGGCAGGGATATATATGCTATTGAATTTCTCACAGAGCACAAAGGTTATGTATCGCGCACAAAACTTATAAATCAAAACCCCGTTCTCTTCGTGAATGCCAGACATCACGCCAATGAGCCGTCTGCAACAAATGCTGCGTTCATGCTTATAAAAGAATTGTTGACTAACAGTGAATTTGAACACATCACTCAACGGCTGAACATCGTCGTAGTGCCATTTGAAAATGCAGACGGTGCAGCTATTCACTATGAATTGCAAAAAGATAACCCGACATGGATACTACATACTGCCCGCTTCAACGCAATAGGTAAAGAGTTCTATCATGAGCATTTCAAAGATGACACACTACATACAGAGGCAATGTGCCTGACGAGAATATGGTGTGGCTGGCTACCTGATATCATCGTTGATAATCACGGCGTCCCGACACACGAATGGGCGCAACAGTTCTCAGGTTACACTTCCCCATCATACAAGGGATTCTGGCTGCCACGCTCACTACTGTACGGTTGCTTTTGGACCGTCAAGGAAGAATGCTATAAAGACAATCTGATTGTTGCAAAAAAAATCGAGGAAATTGTTGCCGATGTAATACACAGTGACGATAAGCTCGTAAGTATCAATAAAGATCTCACAGACCGATTTGCAAAGTACGCCAACAGATGGATGCCACGCCTTTTTCCGGCAAAATACTATAGAGATATGATTAATGTGTGGATGAGCTTTGATTTTGATCCAAATCATCGTTATCCATCAGTACGCTTCCCATGGATTACTACAGTCGCATATACTAGTGAAATCACAGATGAAACGGCTCAAGGAGATTATCTTAAAATGTGTGCACGCACACATATGCTACATGATATCAATATAATAAGGATGCTCAGAGACAGTAAATGTGTATTTGAAGACAGTAAAATTCAAACAGCAGAAGGCATCTCCAAATCGTATTACAGACAAAGACCACTAATCGCGCCCTAAACGATTAGTATGAATATCCCGCTCTTTGAAACCACTATACCAGATACAAGACGGTTAGGGACACGGGTGATACTGTACCCTTGCTGCAAAATAAAAATATGTTAGTAAGGAGGTAAAAACTCACGTTCGCAAAGAATCACAAAACTATGCAAAATTAAAATTAAGGAGGATTATTAGCAAATATGGGATTTTCTGAAATTATAACCCTTGTAGGCGTATTGATTGTCATACTAGGATTTGCATTTAAGTTAGACGCTATATTGATTATCATGCTCGCCGCGATTGTAACAGCTCTTGTGGGCGGTTTAGGACCCGTTGACATGTTGGAAACTCTGGGTAGCACTTTTGTCGGAAACCGACCTATGGCTATCTTTATAATGATCATGCTCGTAATCGGAACACTGGAGAGAAATGGTCTGAGAGAATCTGCCGCAAAATTAATTGCAAAAGTCAAAGGCTCGACACCCGGAATGGTGCTCGGTGCATATGGCATAATGAGAAGCATTTTTGCCGCCTTTAACGTGAGTTTTGGCGGTGTTGCTGGCTTCGTGCGCCCGGTTGTCATGCCAATGATGGAAGGTGCGGTTGAAGCTAAGGGCAAGAAAATGAATGAAAAACATCTTGAAACACTCAAAGGCATGGGTGGCGGTATAGAGAACATAGCATGGTTCTTCTGCCAGGTTCTTTTCGTAGGTGGAGCCGGAGGTCTCTTAGTTCAAAGCACACTGGCAAACCTTGAAACGCCGATTCATGTCGAGTTGCTGGATTTGGTGATTATTTCGATCCCCGTTGCCATCTTTGCGGTTCTTACGGCAATAGTTGTCTACTATATCAGAGATCGTAAGATGATGAAGAAATATTACGGTTCAGGCGCGTCAAAATCTAGTAGTAAAAAAAGCGTTTCTAAACAAAAGGATGGAGGCGGTAAGCGATGAATTTTGATTGGAATTGGGTAATTAACTGGGAATGGGTCAGTCCTTTTGCATGGTTTGGTAACCCGGATATTAATCTTGGTCTGAAGCTACTTGAAATAGTCTTCATCATTATGGGTCTCATCTGTATTTACGCGGCTGTCAAAAACGCCAAAGACAAAGAAAATGCTGCCTCAATAGGCACTGCTGTTTTCTGGGGCGCACTCGGTATTGTGCTCGCCACCGGAAGATATTTACCGCCTCTAATTAACGGTCTTTTGATATTCACAATGGCAGTACCGGCTGTCTTCCGCAAGGTGAAAATCGGCAAAACAAATGCTCCCTCTTCGGAGCAAACAAAAAAACAATCAGATAAAATCGGCATGAAAATATTTCTACCGGCGTTCTCGATGGGTATTTTTGCAATCTTATTCGCTCTGTTGTTCTCAAATGAGTCAGCACTACCTACCCTGTCACAAGCTGCACTAGTAGGCGTAAGCGTGGGTGTCATTGTAGCAATTGTAATGCTGATAGTTTATGACAGAAAGAACACACCCGATATATTCATGAAAGATTCTGAACGATTTTTGAGCATGATAGGTCCACTTTGTATGCTTCCGATGCTGCTTGCTTCTCTCGGTGCAATCTTCACAGCCGCCGGTGTTGGAGATGTTATCGCAACCATGGTCGGCGGTATAATACCCTATGGTAACGTGCCTGTCGGCATTATAGTCTACGCCTTGGGAATGGTTATCTTTACGATGATCATGGGTAACGCATTCGCTGCTATTACCGTCATGACTGTGGGCATCGGTTTCCCATTCGTACTGGCTCACGGCGCAAACCCGGTTGTTATAGGCATGCTGGCACTCACAAGCGGTTATTGCGGAACTCTTATGACCCCCATGGCTGCTAACTTTAACATCGTGCCTGTGGCAATGCTCGATATGAAGAGCAACTACGGTGTCATCAAACAGCAAATCTACATCGCTCTACCTGTATTGCTTTTCCAAATCGTATTTATGATCCTGTTCTATAACGCAGGCTGGTTTGGACATGCATAATTAGATTACTATAGAAAGGCTTATGGTAGCCACACACCAAGAAACTGTCCAGAAATAATGTGGCTACCATGGGTGCATATGAACAAAAATTTTAGACGAGGTGTTTCAATCGTTGTTGACAAATGGATGCAGGTACGACCCGGTGAATCCATGCTTATCATAACTGATCTTCAACACCACGATGAGATGAAGGAAGTTAGTAAATACGCACAGGCACTCGGTGCCAACATACAAATACGTGTAGTGCCGGGAGAGTACTCACAAGATTTGTCACCGTATTTTGATGAACTCGCCGTACTCATGCAAAACCATAGCATCATCATTGGTGCAACGCACTACTCGTTGGTTACAACAGAAGTTGTAAAGCAGGCTGTGCGCTCCGGCTCAAGATTTCTGTCGCTTCCGATGGCAACAAATGACGGACGATCTATTTTGGAATACAAATTTTTGACGATGAATACCGACAAAGCCCGTTTCATGGCAAAAATGTTGCTTAAGTACATCAATGAATCGACATATATACATCTCAAAACACGTAGTGGCACTGATCTAAGATTTCGTAAGATAGGTCGCAAAGGATCATACTTCAACGGCAGAGCAAAAGACAACAAAGGATTTACATCCTCAAGCTTCGAAGTATATGTGGCTGTTGAAGAAGATCAAAGTTCAGGTGTTGGGATTGTCGATGGTTCACTCGGATACCTCGGTAAGGTTCAAACTCCATTTAGCATACGCTTAGATTCAGGAAGAATTGTAGATATTGAGCAAAATGAGTTTGGAATGGCACTCGATGAGTACTTAAAAAGTTTCTCCGATGAACGGATATACAATGTGAGTGAATTTGGTATTGGTCTAAATACTTATTCTAAGTGTGACGGACGATGCTATATAGAGGATGAATCCGCGTACGGAACAGCACACATTGGCTTTGGGCGAAATCATGCGTTGGGCGGCGAATTTGAGGCAAACGGACATTTTGACATAGTATTTCGTGAACCGAGCATATACGCAGACAATCGAGTAATAATGGAAGATGGCGTGATAGTTGTCGCAGAACCTGATATTTGGTAAAAGGAGAAACAAGTTTGAATAAATTCAAACTTACGTGGGAATGTGCCAATTTGCTCTCCTTACGGGAAACCGCAAATTAATGCACGAAATGACCATTCCTCATTCATGGTTGTTTTGTGACAGAGCACTGGGAAAGGAATGGTCATAATATATGAAAATTTTAGTCACAGGATTCGACCCATTTGGTGGGGACAAAATAAATCCTGCTTTTGAAGCAGTCAAACTGGTTCCTGATAAAGTAGCCGGGACAGAAATAGTAAAAGAGGAAGTTCCTACTGTATTCGGAAAATGTGGTGTAATTCTGGAACAATTGATAGAAAAACACTCGCCGGATGCAGTAATATGTGTCGGTCAAGCAGGTGGCAGGTCAGTCATGTCGATTGAAAAAATAGCAGTAAATTTGGCTGAAGCCAGAATTCCGGATAACGAAAATCAGCAGCCATCCGATGAACCAATCATCAATGGTGGTTCATCGGCGTATTTCTCATCACTTCCGGTAAAGGCAATCGTGAAAACGATAAAAGAAAATGGAATACCGGCAAGCATATCATACACGGCAGGAACGTTCGTGTGTAATGACATCATGTACAGACTGCTACACCTAATTGAGACCAAGTACCCCAAGATACGTGGCGGATTTATACATGTACCATTTGCGACTGAGCAAGTTGTAGACAGACCAGATGGAACTCCCGCAATGTCCGCAGAAACAATTGCAAAAGGTTTGGAATATGCAATAGAAGCGACATGCAAATACGAAAAGGACATTTCAGGTCTCGCTGGCGAAACACACTAATACTAATTTTCCAGCATTAATTATAATAGGAGGTTATCGACAATGAGCAAAAGAAAACGTATATGGCGTTTTGGTGTAGTAGTTACACTCATTCTGAGTATTGTTATGACAATGATGCCAGTCATCAGTGTGGCAGCACAGGAATCCCCAATCGTTCCGATCCGCGATGGCTTTACCGAATGGAACGGTACTGTTGGGCAAGGTGAACCTGCGGCAGGGCAATCATCCCTCCAACATGCTATAAACCTTGGCTATTTGGTGTATAATCCCGAAACAAAGAGTTTATCCGCAACACCTGCCGTTACAGCTGCAGCTAATAGAATCAGCGAATACGTCTTTATTGAGGTTCCGACGGACACGGATAATGACGGGCAGCGCGACTTAATTAGAGTCCATATTAACCGTCCGGCAGTGTCGGGACCGGGATCGGATCAGATTAGAGTTCCCGTTTCGTTGGCAATCAGTCCATATACAGGGACAGCAATCGAAACTATCTGTGAAAATCATCATTTCAACACATGGGTAGAAGAGTTTGAATTGGCAGATCTCACGGAAGACGGCTTTATCTGGCCGGCAGCCGGATCGAGACAACTCACAGTACCGCAGCAGCATCAAGTGAGACTGCGCACATATGGAATGCCAGTACGCGGTATTGAAGGAGACACAACGCATTACACATATGCAGAAAATGTCCAATCCAGAAAGCCCAGATCATGGCAATGGGGACATGCCAACAATGAGTTCCCTGCAGCCGACGTATGGGGAGGCGAGCAGTGGAAATACATAGATGACTGCGGTTGTGTGATGATAGTTCCAGCTACACGCGGTGACAGAGAAGTTGCCCCGGCAAGGCGCCTCACCGGAGCAGCAGCACAAAGTCCCGCAGCACTCCACGCTGTAGGTTTTGCACACATACAGTCAGCAACCTTCAACGGTATGGTTGGCAATACCCTTGTGCCGGAAGATTCTGGTGATCGTGGTTTCAATCAAGGTAGTTCACGCAGTGGCGATGTTGAGCAGTCCATACTCACTGTCGCTATTGCTAAATGGCTCAACGGAGAGGTCAAGGCATTTACAGACTGGGCTGCCACTAATGAAGTCGTGGCGGACTGGTCTAACGGCAACATGTCCTCAACGGGGACATCATATCCGGGCACTCTGCCGATCGGGGCTGCCACTACAGGATATTCAGGTCTTAAAGCAATCATGCCGATAGCAGCTTTGGCCTCCGCGTATCAATATAATCGTAATAACGGCGGTGTTTTCCAATCAGTTCAAGAGCAAGGTTCAGGCAGAAACTGGATAGGTTCATACAATGTAGCCCCGTCGGTTGCAATGGCGACTAATCCAGTGGAGCAAAGGCTGTTGAACAATTTTCTTGACCTTACACGCTGTTACGATCTTATCGAAGAACGCCTTTCAGGTGCTTATAATGCTTTTTGGGATACAAGCAACTACCTAGTTGATGTCCCACAGATGACAGCTGGTATTCTTATCCAACAGCCGACAATGGACTATAACGTGGAGATGTCTCAAGCTGACATGTTCTGGCGTGCCCTAGTAAGGGAAAATCCAGATTATCCGGTTAAAATGTTCATTTATCACCAACAACATACAAGTGCTAACACAATTAATCTCTTACAATCTGAACACCAAATTCCACATGTCACAGGACACATGAGCATTAATCAAATTTGGGGTCGTTGGAATGAATATTGGGTCTGGGGTCTTCAGAATGATATTATGTGCCCATCTGTTCCGAACGTGTGGGCAGTCGACACTGTAACAGGCGACTGGGATGCTTTTGACACATGGCCAATGATGATGAATGACGATGGTTCTGACACAGTTAGAAGATATTATCTCAACTCGACTGTGGCAGCACGCGGTGGCACACTAACGCCAACTCCGCCTGAAGCAACCGTAATGCCCACTATTACCGATCCTCTTCGCAGAAGTGTATATGCAAGACTGACATGGGAAGAGCCACCTCTCGGTGGCGGTGGCGGTGCCAATATGGTCGACAGATACGCCGGCGGCGGCAATAACTTGAACGCTCCGGGAGGTGTACCACGTACACGTCGTAAGGGCAGAGATCAGATCATGGGTAACATCTGGCAGGATACAATGCTCCGAACCGCAGCATTTGAAGAGCACAGCAACGCGCGTCTCGCTTTTGTTACTGCGCCATTTGAGACAGATGTTCTTTTGACAGGCACCCCGGTCGTTACACTTGAACTCGCATCTGACCAGGCAAGGGGTACAGTTTCTGTAGCGATTGTTGACCTCGGTGAGGTTTATCCAATTCGTGGATTTACGTATCTCACATCAAGTGTCGATGGTGGTCAAACGTTTACGAGTACTCAGAATAACGGTAATGCATTCGCAATAGGCACAAGAAATGGCGTGCCGAGTCGCTTTACGCCAAGAACTACCCGTCAAGGTTTCTCTGAGGATTACTTCATTATGTCACGCGCTCAGATCAACCTGACAAATCCGAATCCGAGCGGATTAACTTATGTGAGCCCTGAGATTACAGCGGCTACGGGCATGACAGCACCATTTTATTACCAAACAAAGAACATTCAACCAGGCGTATTTTACACATATACAGTACCTATGCATGCCAACCATTATATTTTCCGTGCAGGCTCACAACTGGCTGTGTATGTTTTCACCAATGACTATCGCTACGGTACAATCAATCTTGATCCTCCGGCTGTCAATGTGAGACTTGGCCCAGGCTCATTCATCGAACTACCACTGACTGAAGCCCTCCCGACAGGAGCACCGGTTCTGAGGACACCTTTGAGCACTGAAGCGGCTATTGAAGTAGCGGAAGCATACAGAGCAGCTCATGGTGAAATCCTAACAATTGACATTGATGCTGTGACGCGCCACGACAGACTGGCGGCAGTACGGGCATGGGATGCATATCAGGATCAGCCAATAGAAGTCAGAGAGCTTCTCCAAACCGAGATTATCAAGATTATCGAGGTACTTGAGAGAATGACGGCAGACGAATTTCTCAGAAGAGCTAACTCCATTAGAGCAACAGGTCAGTTCAACACTGGAATAGGTGGAGTGGGCGGTACTCTCATGGCTCCCAACACTAACGCAGGCTTGGGAACTGCCAGTGCAGCTCTTCATGCCGGAGTTACTCCCGCATGTGTAGTGCGTTTACTGGGAATGACTCCCGAAGCTGTGCAAACCTCTGATAGAGTCGCAATCTGGAGAACATGGTCATTCTTTAACGGTCTGCATATAGGAATAAAGAACTACATGCGTGATGAACTCATTTTGGTTCGCTCATTGTTGGAAGCATTGGTCGAAATGGAACTTGGAGAAGCTGATGCTTTCAGGGCTACACACGCCAGAGTATTGAATTTAAATGTTAACACGGTGCGCCTTGTGGACAAACCAGACATACAAGCCGCTTTGGATGAATTTGATGCTCTGCCATTTGGAGTTGCAGCACATCTGGTGCTCGTCGAGCAACCTTTGCTTGTTTCTTTGCTCGAGGCTGCGGTGATTCCTCAGGTATTCAGCGGAACAAGCCCTAATGCACTGGCAAGGATGCTTGAAGAAGGGGATGTAATACTTGCAACAACCCCGGGCAATCTAGGGATTTTTGCGCATCAAAGCCCATTTGTGATACCTGAAGGTCGAACATTGACAGTAACAACTGTGCTAAACGTGCAGCAAAATGCAACACTGGTCATAGAAGGTAATCTCGTAGTGGCTGAGGATGGCAGAGTGAATAACCAAGGTTCAACATCATCAGGCGGCACAATTGTCGTGGCAGCTAGCGGTACATTGACGAACTATGGATGGGTAGAAAATGTAACGAACTCAACTGTGCGTAACTATGGAACCATCGTTAATGAGGGACGGTTTGCAGTACGTGCAAGAACTAACCTTGCTCATGTCTATGGAAGCAGTATAGAGGGTAGCGTACCTTTGAATGTGCATCGAGACGCTAACGAGGAGGTTATTATTGACGATACAAGCACCGATGCTGCCAATATAGAAGAGGCAGAAACCTTCGAAGACTACGATGAAAACTATCAATACAGCGGTATAATTCCCGAGCATGAATACGATTAAGTCATTTCTGCACAGGGGCTATTGCATCATTTTTTGCAACAGCCCCTTACGTTTAATCAAACAAAACACTCAGGCGCTCCCACATTGCTCGTGATAGTTGCGTGCAAACACTTATCATACCATTCCCTTCGCGATCAGTTGTTGCACCTGTTGTTACAACGACAATCCCACGATTCGTACTCGCATCTGCTATATATAGATACTGTGCAAACACCCCGAATGCACTACCTGTGTGCCAATGAAACCCAATCCCCGGTAAGATATCTCCATATGAATAGCGCACCGCAAGCCCTTGCATATATCCATATTCAAGAACTTCAAAATTTGCCTCATGTATTTCACTTACAGCTTCACTTGATAACACCTTAACATCACGAAATTGCCCGCCATTTCCAAGCATTGCCAGAATTCTTGCGTAATCAATCGCGCTGATAAATAGATTTCCCTGCGCTAAGTGCATATCACGACCTAGTACCCCCGATTCACCTGTTGCTAACATTGATTGAACCGATCTTCTTACATCATGATTATTATTGTATATTTGAGCAATCCTATTTGTGTCATATAAATTTCTCGATACATACGCCGCATCTATACCTAGTGGCTCAAACAACACTTCGCGTGCGAGGCTGTCCATGGTTTTTCCGGAAACCAGCTCATTAATCGCACCAAGTATGGCATATCCAAAATTACTATATTCAAAGTATGTACCCGGCTCTTCTTTTAAGAAAGATGTTCCTCTTTCCAATAATGAGCGCATCGTGTCGGACGATCTTCCGCCCGTTGCTGTTCTGAATGCAGTAGATTCATAGATTGATGATGTATGTTGCATTAGCATTCTTACTGTAATCGTCGATTCAGGAAAATATGGATTTATAACATCATATCCTAAATACACAGATATATCCTCATCCAAATCTATGAGTCCCTGATCGACCAAAACCATTGTGCATATGACTGTCGTTAGTTTCGCCAACGACGCTACACGAAATACTGTATCAACATCTACGGGTCGTCTCGCTCTAACGTCGGCATATCCAAACTCATATGTAAAGTATGTCGCTGTATTGCCATCGTACAAAATCATACTAACTGCAGTGGCATTGAAATTTGCTGCAATCAAATTTAATTCATTAAATAGTTCCGGGTCAGCAGTTGCCACAGATATAATTGTATCTTCGGGTGGAATTGCAATTTCAACATCTGCTTCCGGTTCAGGTGTTGGTTCCGGCTCAGGTGTTATTTCAGGCTCTGTATCCTCCTCGTTCCCTTGAAATTCCTCTTCAAATAAATCGTACTCCGGCATATCGAACTCCAGCTCATCGGATATGCCAGGTTGGATTGCAGGTGGTTCTTCAACAGATTCCGGACTAACATCTCTATTAACGATAAAATATAAAAAGAAGCCCGCAATAATAGCAAGTACAATGAGTACAAATACTATTATGCCGACTTTCCCTTTACTTCTTTTGTTGGCTCTCATTTTCACTCCATGATCCTGTACGGAACAAAGTTCAAGAAATCCGCAGATACCATACCATATTCTATCCCATCTACCAATCCCTGGGTTGCAAAACGATGTCCATCACCGTGTAAATGTCCGTAATAACATTTTTTAACATTATATTCATTCATTAGCGAAATAATATCATAGCAAATCGTGTTTCTAAATCGTGGCGGATAGTGAAAGAAACATATTGTCTCACCAGCATCTTTAGCAGTTTGCAGCGATGCTTGTAGACGTATTGCCTCTCTGTCAGAGATTTTTTTGTTTTGTTCAAGGCTGCATTCATCATCCGACATCCAACCGCGAGTACCACAGATGGCTGTGTCATTATAGAAAAAACAATTGTTATGTAATATATCGATACTGGTAATATTATTTGCATCAAAGAAGTTTTTTATCTTTGTTGCAGTATTCCACCAATAATCATGGTTTCCTTTGAGTATAATCTTTTTTCCGGGTAGGTTGTCAATAAATTGAAAATCTGCAAGACTATCTTCCAGACTCATTCCCCATGAAATATCACCGCATAATACACATACATCATCAGATTCCATTCGCTGAAATCCAGCTTTTATTTTATCAACATAATCTATCCATTCGCCACCGAAAACATCCATTGGTTTTTCAGTACTCAGCGACAGATGTAAGTCACCTATTGCAAAAAGAGCCATAAAATATGACCAGTCCTTTACTAAAGTCAGTAACAAAATAAGCTAATACTATTCCTGTTTAAAACAGACCACAAGGATGGTACAATTTTAAATAGGGATTAGTATACTCACTTCTCGACAAATTCCTTTACTACATCGCTCATTTCGCTCACAGAAACAATATCATTAAAACGCGATTTACAATTTTTCAACGAATCCAAAGGAGCAGGAACATCACAACCTGTTTCTTCAGATAATTCGTAAATCAAGTCAATACCGTTACTGATGACTTTTTTCCCAAGAGATTCCAGAACAGCTTCACAAAACTTGAAGGGACTGGCTGTTGAAACAACCACAGTTATTCTATCGTCACCTGTTTTTGAGATGTAATCGTTGAGCACTTTGTAGGCTACTGCTGTGTGCGTATCTATTAAATATCCATGTTTATCAAATGTGTCTTTTATGGTTTTCTTCGTATCATCTTCACTACAGTATCCCGCATCAAAGATACGATTAAGCTCTGAACGAACTTTTTCATCCACACTGTATATTCCATCAGCTGAAAGCGAGGACATGTACGACGATACAACATCACCATTTTTTCCGGATAATTCGAACAATAGTCTTTCAAGATTGCTTGACACCAGAATATCCATTGATGGTGATACTGTTGTGTAGAACGGCCGATTTTTATCATAAACACCTGTGGTAATGAACTGTGTTAATACATCATTACTATTAGATGCACATATCAACTTATTTATCGGCAATCCCATTCTTTCGGCATAATATGCAGCCAGTATATTGCCAAAATTACCTGTTGGTACACAAAAATTTATTTTTTCTCCGATTTCTATTTCACCGTTTTTTACCAGATCACAATATGACGAAACATAGTATGCAACTTGAGGAATTAAACGACCAACATTAATCGAGTTGGCTGACGATAGAATATATCCCATTTTATCGACTTCTTCACAGAATTCTTTATCCGCAAAGATGTTTTTCACACCGGTCTGTGCATCGTCAAAATTACCCTCTATTGCTACGACATTAACATTGCTACCAAGCTGTGATGTCATTTGCAACTCTTGAACTTCAGACACACCATCATTAGGGTAAAACACCATGATTTTTGTACCCGGAATATCACAAAATCCTTCAAGTGCCGCTTTCCCTGTATCTCCTGATGTTGCTACGAGAATGCAGACATTTCGCGACTCACCGACTTTTTCCAAAGATTTTATTAGCAATCGCGGCATTATTTGTAATGCCATGTCTTTAAATGCACAAGTCGGCCCATGCCACAACTCTAGAAAATAAGTATTATCATTAAATTTATAAAGAGGAGCTATAGCATCATTATAGAATCCATTATCTCTATTCGTGCTATATGCGCTTTTTGAAAATTGATTTAGTTCATCCAATGTAAAATCTGCTAAGAATAAACTCATCACATATGCAGCCCGTTCACTGTATGATTTTTCAATAAGTGCATTTATATCATTTTGAGTAAGAGTTGGAAAAGAATCGGGTGCAAACAACCCGCCATCACTTGCCAGTCCCTGCGATATTGCCGCTGCTGATGTGTATTTACTACATCCGGCACCTCTTGTGCTTTGATATTGCATATGTCTTCTCCCTCATCATTAACATTCATATTCCGAATGCGTTTTCGATATGGTTTATATCCGGTGTTACAGTTAACTCTCCATCCTTCGCATAAACTTCGATTACGTCAAAACGCGGCTGCATGTCGGTATTGTTTTTCATTATCCAATAATTCGCCGTTGAAATAATTTTGCGTTGTTTTGCATTACCTACAAATTCCTTTGCATGAGCAAAGTTTGCATTCTTTCTAGTTTTTACTTCAACAAACACAATGTAGTTATGTTGCTTCGCAATAATATCAATTTCTCCAAAACGCGAACGAAAAGAGGTTGCAACAATGTGATATCCATTCTTGCGTAAATAGTCACGAGCAATTCCCTCGCCCCATTTCCCTCTTTTCCTTGGATCAATATTGTTCATATTAGTGTTAATTCATAACAGTCTTTAGTCTCTTTAGAAACGTTCTTCTATGTATAGCAGATGGTCCAAAATCTCTCAACCTCTCAAAGTGAAGCTTTGTACCATACCCCTTATTCCTTTCAAAAGCATACTCTGGATGTTTTTTTGCCATTTCACTCATATATCTATCTCTTGCCACTTTTGCAAGTATTGATGCCGCAGCAATAGACGCAGACTTTCCATCACCACCTATAACGCATTTGCTGGTATGTTCAATTCCAGAATTCAAATTTCCATCAATCAGAGATATGCAGGGTTTAACATCTAGTGCTTCAATTGCGCGATTCATTGCTAAAAAAGTAGCATTCAAAATGTTTAGTTCGTCGATTTCCTTGTGATTTGCATATGAAATTGAATAAGCTTCAGCTCTAAAAACGATTTCATCATATAATTCATTGCGCCATTTTTCCGAAAGACGCTTGGAATCATTCAATTTTGGAATGACAACTTTATATGGCAGTATAACTGCAGCTGCATAAACAGGACCGGCAAGAGTACCTCTTCCTGCTTCATCAACACCACAAACAGCTACATTACCTTGTGCAACTAATTCCCGTTCAATATTCCATAAATCCATGTGCTTGTCTCCTTTGAATCACTGCTCTGCATCTTATAAAAAATGCTATTCCTATACCTCTCGTTCTAAAGTTATTCTGCCAAGCTTACCTCCCCGAAATTCGTCTAGTAATATAATTGCCATGCGCTCTAAGTCATATTCTCCGCCTGAAACAAGAAATCCTCGTCTTTTTGCAGCTAGTGTAAGTAAATCAAATCCATTCAATCCGGCATCCGGTTGGATTTTATAACGTTCAATAATACGCTGTGGATACTCCTCCTGTAGCCTTAACATGAGGTTTGCACCAAGTGTCTCTACATCCATTATCTGATCGCGAATTGCTCCGGTAAATGCTAAATTTTCTGCAACTGTTTGGTCTTCAAATTTAGGCCACAGAACACCTGGTGTATCCAGAAGCTCTATTCCATTCCCAATATTAATCCATTGTTTCCCCTTAGTAACACCAGGTCTGTCTGATGTTTGCGCAACTTTACGTTTTGCCACTCTATTGATGAACGATGATTTCCCTACATTTGGAATTCCAACAACCATTAAGCGAAGTTGTCTACCTTTTTGACCCTTTTGCGCATATTGTTCTAGCTTATCAGAAAGAAGTTTGCGTACTGCTGCTGGAAATGCCCCTACTCCTTTTCCACTTTGACTATCAGTCTCCAAGCATTCCGCACCGATTTCTCTAAAGTGTGTAGCCCATTTCTTTGTAAGCTCTGAATCTGCCTGGTCCGTTCTGTTTAATACTATAAGACGGGGTTTTCCGGCTGTCATTTCATCAAGATCCGGATTACGACTCGATATTGGTATTCTCGCATCAATGACTTCACAAACAGCATCGATTAGCTTAATATTTTCAAGCATCATCCTGCGAGCTTTCGTCATATGTCCGGGAAACCATTGTATTGTCATTTCTTCGCGCATTATTGTTATTCCTCTATTCAGGTATACCAAATCTGGACCAATCTCTTTGACTCTCAGAATCTTGTCCCGGTATTAATACAAATATAACTCTACCCAGTATATACCTTGTGTCTACGAGACCAATTTCATTACTACGGCTGTCAGTTGTGCGATTTCTATTATCGCCTAAAACAAACACGTAACCATCTGGAACATAAACAGGTCCTGTAAAATCATGCCTCGCTGTCGTTATTTCATCAATGTATGGTTCATCAATTACGATGCCATCAACAATAACATCGCCGTTTTCAAAGTTCATATCCAAGGTTTGTCCGGGAATCGCAATCACACGCTTAACAAGAGGATATTCAAATCGCTCAGATGATGACTCGAATACAATAATGTCACCGTTATTCGGTGTATAGAACAAGTTTGATATTATAACTCTATCATTATGTCTCAACGTAGATAGCATTGATACTCCGTCAACACCAATTGTTCTGCCAACAAAAATAAAAATTAGAACACCACAAATGACGGCTGTTACTATACATTGAAGCCAGTCATAAAGTTCTAATCTCATTTTTTGACTAATAGTTTTGGAATCATTTCTTACTCTGTTATCGTAAGCTATATCTCGTTCAACAACACTTTGTTCATCACTATGAGTTTCAGTTTCGAACTCAACATCATCATACTCACTACCTTGCCCCATAGCTTGCTCTATAGCATGATCCACCATAATTTCATTGTAACTCACAGGATTGAAAATATCGGTTTTCATATTCTGTGTCGAGTTATTTATATTCATATTTATGACCATTCCTTTCGCAATGCCTAGTCACAAACAACCATGATATAAGGGATGGTCATTTCGTGCATTAATTTGCTGTTTCCCGCCGGGAGAGCAAATTGGCACATCATTGCGTGTGTAAGTGCACTTGTTTGAGTTTATTCAAACTCCTTGATTCATTATTACAATTATACACGAAAACTGTAATAAAAAAAAGGGGTAATACCCCTTTTTATAGTTTGTATACAAATTTAAGCTACGCAAATGTAATAAATATGAGTAATTATACTCTTTCTTTAACTTTTGCTTTTTTACCAATTTTGTCTCTTAGATAATACAGTTTTGCTCTTCTTACTTTACCGCGTCTTACAGTATCAATTGAAACAATTGTTGGGGAATGAACCGGAAAAACCTTTTCGCAGCCAACATTGTATGAAATACGTCTGACTGTGATTGTCTCGTTAATCCCGCCATTTTTTCTTGCAATGATTGTACCTTCAAAAGCCTGATTACGTTCACGGTTACCTTCTTTGACACGAACTGTGACTCTTACTGTATCTCCCACGTTCATAGGCGGCAGTTCCGGCTTCATGTACTGCTCGCTTAACGATTTTACTAAATCCATCTTCATCCTCCTCAAAATCTCCATAGCAAATGCGTATAAACACGCTTGGATATGTTAACATACCCACAGCGTAATTGCAAGTATTTTCTATGTGTTTTTAAAATATTTCTCGTTACTAATATATTTTATAATATATTTGTGATACAATGGGCTGGTATCATAAAATTAGGAGAGATTATTTTGAGAGCATTTAGTCAAGCAATCGACAGATTTTGTCAAAAACATCGTAGATTTGGAATACCCAAACTTATGCTATTTATTGTCATCGCGTCAGCAGTAGCGTTTATTTTTAGCGATGCTGCGCTACAGTTTATTGCCTTCGACCCTATTCTCATTATGCAGGGACAAGTTTGGAGACTCGTGACATGGATATTTATGCCACTTGTCAATCATTTAATATTCCTCGTTATTATGCTGTTTTTATATTACTTCATCGGAACCACATTAGAACGTGAATGGGGTACCGGAAAATTCACCATTTTTTATGTATTCGGCGTTCTACTTAACATCATTTATGGTATTATAATGTGGTTTGCTTTTGATATGACTGCTCCATTAGACCCGACATTCCTGAACCTTTCTTTATTCTTCGCATTTGCAACCTTATTTCCTGATATAACATTTCGACTATTTTTCATCATACCCGTCAAGGTAAAGTGGCTCGCTCTCCTCAGTGCAGGTTTCTTTGTATTTTCAATAGTTTCTGATCTTATTCAAGGACATCTATTAGCTGCATTTCTGCCGGTTATCGCCATATTAAACTATATATTAATATGTGGTGATGATTTGTTATCATACATCAGACCGATGAAAGCAAGAGCATCTCCCAGCGTTATTAATTTCAAAAAAGCTGCAAAGCAAGCAAAGCGTGAGCAAGATGCGCAGCCATATCAACGCAAATGTGCTGTTTGTGGAAGAACAGATGTTGACTATCCTGATCTTGAATTCCGCTTCTGCTCTCGTTGTAATGGCTATCATTGCTTCTGTATAGATCATATAAACAATCACATACATTTTGAATAAGCGATGCAGAGCAATAACCTGTTCCCATATTTTGTAGGGGCGACCGAGACGGTCGCCTTGCTGGTTTTGCATTGTTTTTGCGGGCGATCGAGGACGATCGCCCAATGCAAGCAACTTAAGGAATCTTGCCTTATCAAATCACCCGCCGTCTGCGGACGGCACCCTCTTTTCTAAAGAGGGCAAGGGTTGGATGTATCGTTCCTTGCCTTCTTTAG
>WQWL01000022.1 GCA_009785345.1 Oscillospiraceae bacterium | reverse complement strand
GTCAACTAGAGCAGGTGCTAATCCAAGTGCTCATGTATATGTATACTTCCGCTTTGATGTGGCACCAAACACGCCAGCGGGTAGTGTAGCAAATATAACTTCCGTTCATCCATTTATGCACTCAGGCGGGATAACAGGCATCATGGAAGCCGGTTCTGTAACAATCAGCTGATTAGAGAATTACGCACAAATTTTTTGCACATCGAAGCATATTTTGAAAGGATATGCTGCGTCTGAAAATGAGTATAACAACTGGATTTACTCAATACTCGAGACCCTATATATCTACAAAACCGATTGCCCAAAAAAAGCAATCGGTTTTGGCTTTTTATCGTTTTTACGATGCGTTACTCAAATACAATGCGACTACTTCACAACTGCCACACACCGATTAATTGGCATGCCCTGGTCATGAAACTTTTTTTCATAATCAGTCATTACGCCGACTGGACCATGTTCGTGCAAGTTTCGTGTTACCTCAGAAACAGCAAAACCACATCGCTCAAACTCTTCTAGCGAAAACTCAAAGAGTGGCAAGTTATCTGTTTTGAAATGTATCTCACCGCCCGAATGTAGCACCTTCTTATATAAATTCAAGAAAGTTTCACCAGTTAAGCGACGCTTTTTGTGCCTGTTTGCCGGCCAAGGGTCACAGAAATTAATATAAATACGATTGACTTCATCATCGGCAAAATACTCATCTAAATAGTCCGCAAGCTTGTTTACATATCGCACATTTTGAAGTTGCTCTTGCTCAGTTCGCTCAAGAGCAATGACCAGAACATTTGAGATTTTCTCAAGTGCAACAAGCAATACATCAGGCTCATTTTTTGCAGTTTCGACAGTAAATTGACCTTTCCCACACCCCAACTCAACATGCAATTCATTAACACAGAATTCGCTATGAGCATTATACTCATCAAGCCAGCGACCTCGAAGAGTTTTAGGATCTTCAATAAGTAAATGCGCACATTTTTCGGTACGACTTGTCAAATTTGGTTTTCTTCGCATTCGCATTAAACATTTCTCCGATTGATTATTTTAAGACTAACCCCTAAGCCCTAGACCCTAACCCCTAAGCCTTGGCGTTACCGACCGTGCAAGCGTAGACAGTATATTCTTCATAGCCATCTACACCCAAAGCGTCATCGCACAGCTTTTGATCATAAGCTGCTATACAGCAACTACCAAGCCCCATTGCTTCTGCTGAAAGCATTAGGTTTTGTCCTGCATGGCCTAAATCAATCAAGATTACGCGATGTGCCATGGTCGAGTAGCGCCATTCCGCACGATATGCAATGCATGTTAAATATACAACGACCGGTGCATGTATTGCCCATTTCTGATCGGCGAGCATTTCACTGACACTTTCCTCATGATTGGATAATGATGTAATAAACTCAACGGAGACTTTCTTTTCACCAATATGCTCATCCGGCAGATAGCGATAAATACCGGGGTTCAAGCCTTCAACATTTCTTGCGAAGAAGTAAGTTTCAAAAGGATGTCTCGCTCCACCGCTGGGTACAGGACGAAGTGCGGCATAACCACCGCCACGAACTTCTTGTATGCCCTGTGTGCTCCAAAGCAAAAATGCAAGTTGGTCTTTTGTCATAGCTTTATCCGGATCGTATGTGCGTAAGCTACGGCGTACATCAAGTAACTTTGTATACGAATCAGTTGTGACAGCTTTTTCAAAGTCTGCTGAAATCTCTATCACCTCACCTTTTGCTTTCGGATGAAGTGGAGGTTGTGGCAATTCCTTGGATTGGTCGCTGTTTGGCATAAATTTTGAAAAATCCGGACATTTCATAAAATCACGGTTCGTATTAATTTCTTCCCATAAACCTTCATTACGTGTCTCGTTACTCATATAAATCGCCCTCCAAAATATTTATAAATCAACTTTATACGCATATATTATCACAAACAGGACAGGTAGTGCTAGTGTTTTGCTGAGAAAAGTAGACTTGTAAGTTGTTGTATGCTAAGATTTAATCAGCGAGTATAAATCTCAGACAAATTTGACAAAAGTTATACAAAGGAATGAGCACATGAAGATTGGTATTCCAAAAGCATTTCTATACTACAGATATGGATATTTATGGGAAACATTTTTTCGAGAGCTTGGTTTCGAAATTGTATTAAGCCCGGATACAAACAAAGCGATAATTCAATCCGGAACAAATCATTCTATAGACGAGAGTTGTTTATCATCAAAAATATATCTTGGGCATGTGGAATGGCTTATCGGCAAGTGCGACTACATACTAATACCCCGTGTAGCAACATATGCAAAAGACCAAATAGTCTGTTCGAAGCTTTGGTCTGCATATGACGTGGTTCAAAATATATTTAGAGATAGAGATATAAAAATACTAGACTACAACATAGACTATGCAAAGAACAAAACGGAGTTTATGGCTTTTTTAAAAATGGGGCGTAGATTAAGAAAGAAACGCTTTAGCATACTTCGAGCATATTTTATGGCAAAGCAAGCCGAAAAAATGATGGGTGAGCGTCATCTTCAGGAACAAAATGAACTACTCAATAAAAGCGATGATCTTAAAATATTGATTATTTCACACAGCTACAATATTAACGACCGCTACATTGGTCAGCCTGTTTTGAATTACCTACGCGCACTTGACTGTACTCCGATTATTGCTGAAATTGTAGAGCGCAGAGCGGCGACATTGAAAGCAAAAGAAATCAGTCCTACTTTGAAATGGAGCTATAATCAAGAACTATTGGGAGCTCTGGAGCTGTATAAAAAAGATGTAGATGGAATTATATTACTTACGACCTTTCCTTGCGGACCGGATTCATTAGTAAACGAAATTATCATAAGACGCACAAAGGATAAACCGATTATAAGCCTTGTTGTGGACGAACATGATGGAACCGCAGGCATGGAAACACGAATAGAAAGTTTTGTAGATATAATCCGTTTCAAGCAAAAGGGGGTGCCCGGATGCGAAAAATAAGCTTTCCGCGAATAGGAAACTATGAGGTTCCGTTTCGCTATTTCATAAAGAATGTTTTCAATGCAGAAACTGTAACACCACCCGCAAATACAAAGAGGACTTTGGAATTAGGCAGTATGCACAGTCCGGATTTTGTATGCGCTCCTTTTAAATATATTATGGGAAACTACATGGAAGCCCTTGATATGGGTGCTGATACACTCATTCAATTTGGAGGACCATGTCGTTTGGGATATTACGGAGAGCTACATGAGCAGATATTGCGGGATATGGGATATGAATTTACGATGATTAATCTAGCAGAAATAAATATGAAAAACCCGAAGTCTGTCTGGGAAATCATAAAGAGCTATAATGAAAATCTCACCATAGAAACTTTAGTTAAAACTTTGCTAGTAGCAGTTGCCATGGTAGAAAAAATGGACGAGCTTGAAATATATATTCGTAGAAATATAGGGTTTGAGACAGAACCAGGCACTTTCGAGCAATTATACAATGTTTTTTTGGCAGATATCGAGCATGTGGAAAGTAAAAAAGAACTAAAACAATTATGCGCATATCATACGAAAAAAATCAAGAATGTCAAAACTGATTTGCCGAAGAATCTGTTAAAAGTAGGCATTATAGGCGAATATTATACAATTATGGAGCCTTTTTCCAATCACTTCTTAGAAAAAGAGCTTGCCGCTATGAAGATATACGTTACTCGAAACATGAATATTTCTAGTACTGTATTTCATCGTAGAGTTCCAAAAATACTTAAAAAAGTTCAACATTATGTTCGATATGATATCGGCGCTACCGGGGTTGACACGATTAATGCGGCTCTTAATTTTGCGAAAAGAGATTATGATGGTCTGATACATGTCAAATCATTTGGATGCATGCCGGAAATTGATGCGATGACCATTTTGCAAAACATTAGTCAAGACTATGAAATTCCTATTTTATATTTTAGCTTTGATACCCAAACCAGTGAAACAGGAGTACAGACTCGTTTAGAAGCATTTCAGGATATGATTTATATGAGAAAAGGGAAACGATGAGAGCTTGATTTCACGCTGTTGAAGCGATACAATATAGTACATATGATAAGGAGAATCTCATGAAAAAGATAACAATGTTTTATAAAGAAACCTGTCCGTACTGCAGGGCAGCCATTGGATGGATGAATGATTTAATGAAAAAAGACGAGAAGTATAGAGCACTATCCATAACAATGGTTGAAGAAGATGCACATCCGGAAATTGCTGATAAATACGACTATTACTATGTCCCGACATACTATGTAGATGATAAGAAGTTACATGAAGGGGCTGCAAGCTTGGAGAAAGTCAAAGCGGTATTCGATGCTGCATTAGAACAATAATCGTATGAATGTCGTATTACTTGCAATCAATGCAAAATATATGCATTCCTCACTATCTGTATGGACAATCGCCGCAGGTATGTGCGAATATGGTAAAACAAAACATGCTGTAAATGTGGTCGAGACAACAATAAACCAAAAAATCGATGATATAGTAAACAGCGTCACAATATATGACCCTGATGTTATTGGAATATCAACATACATTTGGAACGCAGGAGTGTTGCCTTCAATACTGGAGCAGCTGAGAGAGCGAAATCCTAATACATTGATTGTTTTGGGCGGACCAGAAGCTTCGCACAATCCGGATTATTGGCTTAACCTGGGTGCAGATTATGTGCTCCCCGACGAGGGCGAGTACGGCTTCCCCATGTTTTTAGATGAAGTTGGTGATGGAAAAGCAGTAAACAAAATATATCGAAGAAAACATCTACAAGATGAAAAACCTGTTGACCCATTCACAGAAACATACTTTCAAGCGTTAGGAAATAAAATTTCTTATATTGAAGCGTCACGTGGCTGCCCTTTCAAGTGTGCTTTTTGTTTATCCGCGGGAGAAAGTGTAAAGAATTTTCCTATTGACACAATTAAAACACAAATAGAAAAACTCGCACAGTCGGATACACATATAGTCAAATTTGTTGACAGAACATTTAACTGCAATGCAGAGCGTGCATTTGATTTGCTTGAGTATATAATAAGCATGGACACGACTTGCCGATTCCACTTTGAAGTTGCAGCAGACCTGTTTGATGAACGCACAATATCTCTACTGGCGACAGCACCCCCAGGTCGCATTCAATTGGAGATTGGTCTGCAAAGTTTTTATCAACCCGCACTGGATGCTTCATCCAGAAAGACTGACATAAATAAAGCAGAGAAAAACGTAAAAGCACTTCTAAAGGCACAAAACATACATATCCATGTGGACTTAATTGCAGGATTGCCTTATGAAGCGCTTGTTAATTTTAAAGAAAGTTTCAGTCGCGCATTTTCGCTAAAAGCACACACATTGCAATTAGGTTTTCTGAAGCTGTTGCATGGTAGCGTGCTTCGTGAGCGGGCAGAAGAACTGGGTATTCAATATAATAAACAACCACCTTATGAAGTGTTAAACACAAAGTGGTTAAGTGCAGAGGATTTGGACGTTCTTAGACGAACAGAAAATGCATTGCAACGCACATACAATAAAGGTCGCTTTTTATTAACAATAGAATACGTCCTGACAGCCTCAAAACTAGATGCATTTACTTTTTTTAACATGCTTGGAGACGCTTTTCCGAATCATGGCACACAGCTCGAACAGTATGTTAGGCAAGTGTACGAGTTTTGCACTGAACTACAAGGTGTCGAAAAAAAAATCTTGACCGACTGTATGATATGCGACTGGCTGAGTATGGTAAAAGGCAAAAATGCTCCGTCGTTCATGAAAAATACAGACAGTCGACGGGAACTTGTGAAAGCAGAAGCAGAGGTGCAACTAAAACGGAAAGTTGGGCGACATGAATATGCGGTATTAAGTTCAGGCAAAGGAGTTTTTGTAGACAGTCACGATCGTGATGTTGTAACTGAATTGTATAAGATTCATCATATCCAATGATATTCGAATTTATTTGGCTCGACGAAGCTGTTTAAAAAACTCTTTCAAAACAGCGCTACATTCACTTTCGAGAATACCACCTGTTACTTGAGTAGAGTGACCATAGGGTTCCATGAACAAGTTTATGACGCTGCCGCATGAACCGGTCAGTTCTTCACGAGCACCATAATACAGCTTATCAATTCGTGACATGATTATAGCTCCGGCACACATTGGACATGGCTCTAATGTGACATAGAGTGAGCAGCCAGTAAGTCTCCAATCTCCGAGTATTTTGCAAGCGTCATCGATAGCTTCAATCTCCGCATGTGCAATTGCGGAGATATTTTTTTCTCTTCGATTTCGTCCGCGCCCGATGATAGCTCCAGAGGCATCGACGATGACGCATCCGATAGGAGCTTCCCCATCGGCTTTTGCTTCATGTGCAAGCAAAAGAGCTTCTTGCATGTATTCTTCATGATTATGCATTAGCACTGCTTCTCCAACTTTGATAGGATTTTGACAAAATAATCAGGTAAATCAGCATATAGTTCAACGGACTCATTGTTCGTAGGGTGCATAAATTCTAATTTCCATGCATGTAGGCATTGACTCGACATACCTAAATCCGGCTTTTTTCGCCCATATACAATATCACCTAGAACAGGGTGACCAACATGTGCCATATGAACACGTATCTGGTGGGTGCGCCCTGTTTCTAAACGACACCAGACATGCGTGTATCCCCCATATCTTGCAATGACATCATAATGGGTTATCGCAGGACGTGAGTTACTATTGGTTTGTGAGTTGACACTTTCAGGTATAACAGCTTGTTTTTTTCTATCCGTTGGATGACGACCAATAGGCGCATCAATGCGCCCATTATCGCTCTTAATGTTTCCGCATACTATGGCTTGATATTCCCTTGTTAGAGTTCGTGAAGATAGCTGTTCCGCAAGAGAAACATGTGTATAATCATTTTTTGCAGCAATGATAAGTCCTGAAGTATCCTTGTCAATTCTATGCACAATACCGGGGCGTATAATGCCACCAATGCCTGAAAGGCTGTCACCACAGTGGTAGAGAAGTGCATTGACTAGGGTGCCATCCGGATGACCCGGAGCGGGATGTACAACCATGCCCTTTGGCTTATTCACGACTATTACATCATCATCTTCAAAAACTATATCAAGAGGAATGTCCTGCTTTAGAATGACAGAATCTTCAGGTTCATCTTGTATAACGGTATAGTGCTCATTTGCAGAGATAATATGGTTTTTCTTCACAGGCTTGCCATTTAACGTTACACGTCCGGCTTCTAAAAGCCGTTGAGCGGCGCTTCTTGTTAGCCCACAAAGATTAGAGGCGAGGAAGACATCAAGCCGTTCCCCGCCATTTTCACATACACATATAATTGTTTCAGTTTTATAATTGCTAGGCAATTTTATGCTCCTCTAATCGTCGTCAAGACCGTACTCTCGCAGCAAATCATCAACACTAATATCATCCAAATTATAATCTTCAAGCGAACCAATTTCTGATTCTAAATCATACAGCGAGTGAGAAGAATCTGGGGTTACATCTGTGGTTGAGTCATAATCGTTTATCAGCGCTAAATCAATATCAGGTGCATAATAATCAGATTCTGAATACTGTGAATCCGGGGTGTATTGTTCTGCTTGGCTATACTGAGATTGCATATTGTCATGCTCGGAATCTGCACCGACTATGGAGTTGATTTCCGGAAATTCATCATATCCATCATTGTACTCATCGTCATAGTCATCATCATAGTAGTCATTTTTAACTGGCTCTCTATCCTTGTCTTTGAAGGATAGAGAAATAAAGTGAATAAGAAACGTAATAAATCCTAATGTTATGAAGATGTCGGCAATGTTAAAGATTGGAAAGGTAATAAATAGCGTTCTGAACATGTCAATAACTGCGCCATCATTGAAAATGCGGTCTACAAGGTTTCCTACAGTACCACCGAGAACGGAAGCCAATCCAAGTGTGCCCCAAAAACCTTCATTATATCTCAATATAATCAGAATTAAGACCACGGCGGCAACAAAAGCAATACCGGCAAGAAGCCACTGTTGACCTGATAGAATATTTAGCATAGCACCATCATTCTCCCAGTATGTAAGCCCGAGAACGCCCGGAATTATTACCGGTCCATCTTGAATTCCAATATACAAGGTACGGGAAATCCAGCTTTTGAAAAATTGATCAAGTATGACTATGAGTGCTGCAAAAATAAAAGCGAGCATATTTTTTACCTCCAAGTGTGGTGTTTACTGCGTAAATTAATGGGTGCATCTGAAAACCTAGTGTCTATTAGGTTGGTGGTGGGTTTTAGAGATGCCCTACGTTTGAAACGACGTTGGCACATCGTGGACAAAGTTCGGGATGTTCTGCGTTTTCACCTACATCCGCATCGTGTTTCCAACATCTTACGCACTTTGCCTCATTATTGGTACTGACTGTAATAGTCGCACCTGGAAACTCGACTCCGATATGACCATCAATGGTCGCATTATTGTTTTCGACGACATTCACGCCAGAAACGATGAACAAGGCACGAAAATCCATATCTGCAATGTTTTTGAAGGTCTCAGAAGCGGCATCATCTAGATATATTGTAACCTCAGCTTCGAGAGACTTACCGATTACTTTTTCTGTACGAGCAAGCTCAAGAGCTTTGTAGACATCTGTTCGCAAACGTAGCAACGAATCCCATCTGGCTTCGAACTCTGGCGAGAATGCATATTTTGTATTTACTACAGGCATAGAATTATAAAGAACGCTTTCAAGCTCTACATCTTTGTGATGAGGCATTATAGCCCATATTTCTTCAGTTGTAAAGGCGAGAATAGGAGCTAACATGCGCACCAAAGCATCTAAAATGACGTATATAGCTGTTTGTGCACTACGTCTAGACAATCCATGTTCGTCGTCACAGTATAATCTATCCTTAATGATATCAAGGTAAAAGTTCGACATTTCGACTGTGCAGAAATTATGGATAGCATGATATATGGTGTGATATTCATATTTCTCGTAAGCAGTATTTACATTTGCGATCAATCGATTTAGTCGCGTTAGCGCCCATCGCTCAAGTTCCGGCATATCATCAAAATCAACCAAGTTGTTGGGATCAAACGCATTTAAGTTGCCGAGAATGAAGCGAGCGGTGTTACGAATTTTGAGATATATATCGGAAAGCTGCTTTAAAATATCATTAGAAACGCGATTATCTACCCTATAATCAGAAGATGCGACCCACAAACGGAGTATATCCGCACCATAGGTGTTTAAAACCTTATCCGGAGGCACTGCATTACCGAGAGATTTATGCATTGCTTTTCCTTCACCATCGACAGTCCATCCATGTGTAATAATTCTCTTATATGGCGCAACGCCATTGACTGCAATACTTGTAAGCATAGAAGATTGGAACCAGCCACGGTATTGGTCGCCACCTTCTATATATAAATCAGCAGGAAATTGTAGTCCGGGGAAATTACCAGAACTTAGTACATCAGCATGTGTAGAGCCGGAATCAAACCAACAATCCAAAGAGTCTGTACCCCTTGTGAAACCCGTTGCACTACAGTGAGGACAAGTAAAGTTATCCGGTAACAGGTCAACAGCATCTGATTCATACCATGCATTTGAACCTTTTTGTCCGAAAATTGTTGCTACTGATTCGATAGTTTCGGGGGTACATACAGGTTTTTCACATGTGTCACAATAGAAAACAGGTATCGGTAAGCCCCAATGCCTTTGACGCGAGATGCACCAGTCTGAGCGCTCAATCAACATGGCAATCATGCGCTCTTTGCCCCATGTAGGATTCCATTCTATTTCTTCACATGCGGCAATAGCTGTATCTTTCATGGCATCTACAGAGGCAAACCACTGCTCTGTAGCACGGAAAATAACAGGCTTTTTACAACGCCAGCAATGTGGATAAGAGTGAACGATTTCTTCGGCGGCAAATAAGGCGCCACTTTGTGCAAGATCATCAACAATGATATCGTTGACTTTAGAGTAGTGGTTTCCAGCATATTGAAGAGCTTCTTCAGTCATAACTCCACGAGGATCCACAGGCATGAGCATTGGAAGTTGTGGATATTTTCTGCAAACATTGTAGTCATCAACACCATGCCCCGGTGCAGTATGAACACATCCAGTACCAGCATCGACTGTAACATGGTTGCCAAGAATGACAAGTGACTCACGGTCATAAAACGGATGTTGCGTTGTCGCAAGCTCAAAAGCTCTGCCGGGTAGTTTTTTCAAAACTTCATATTTATCGATACCGGCTTTTTCAAACACGGTTTCAGCAAGTTTCTCGGCAACGACATATATTCCGCCGTTTGCTTTACAAACAGCATATTCAATATCAGGACCGAAACTTATTGCAAGGTTGCCCGGAAGAGTCCAAGCAGTAGTTGTCCAAATTAGCACATTTGCATTTTCTTTGCCCTCAATACCGTCAAGGACACCTTTGTCATCTTTTATTTTAAACTTCACATAGATTGCCTTGCATGGCACATCAGCATATTCAATCTCAGCTTCTGCAAGGGCGGTTTCATCGGAAGGACACCAATAAACGGGTTTATGTCCTTTATAGATATATCCCTTTTCATACATTTTTCCAAACACGCGAACTTCTTGCTCTTCAAATGTAGGGTTCATTGTCAGATAAGGGTTATCCCAGTCGCCAATTACTCCCAATCGTTTAAATTGCTCTCGTTGCCTATCAACATACTCGGCAGCAAACGCATGGCAAGCATCACGGAATTCAGGAATAGACATGCTTTTCCTGTCGAGTTTATTTTTCTTAATTATAGCACTCTCAATTGGCATGCCATGGTTATCCCAACCAGGTGTATACGGTGCACAATAACCGGACATGTTTTTCTCGCGAACGATTATATCTTTTAAGACCTTATTGAGAACGTGACCTAAATGAATATCACCATTAGAAAATGGAGGTCCGTCGTGAAGAATATACTTTGGTTTTCCTGCGTTCTTCTCAATTAAGTTCTCATAAATCCTTTTTTCATAAAAAGTTTTTAGCATTTCCGGTTCGCGCTTCGGAAGACCGGCACGCATTGGAAAGTCAGTTTTTGGCAGCAGTATTGTTTCATTATAATCTTGAGACACGGTATTATTGTCCTTTCAGTTAGGATAACGAGATTTGATTGCAAAGCGGTCGAGGGTGAATCCCGACCGCAAATATTTCGAAAATTAGTCACGGATTAACTGGTAATTAGTCCTCTAAGTCAAAGTTTGCACCGAATTTTAAATCGTCAAAATCAAATTTTGGTCTTGGTGAAGTGTCTTGACTTACAAGATCTTCATGGGCATCATATGGAATATCTGAACCATGATCGGTATCAAAGAGTGATTGCGGAGAAGCCATTGGCTCAGAAGGCTTTGCGACATCAACTGGTGGTCCGGATGACTTTTCATCATCAGAAATTTCTTCGACAATGGAGCCAATTTGTAAAGCAATATCATCAATATCAGCGTCGTGCTTTGAAATATCCGGAATCGGTTGCGTTGTTTCAGAGATCGAGTGTGGTTTCTCCGGTTGAGGCGCGGGCTTTGCAGGTGCAATGGGTTTTGCAGGAGCCGCAGGTTTTGTGGCAGGCTTGGGAGCTCTCATTGCAGGGGTTGTAGACATGCTTTGGGGTGCAGAAGCTTTGCTTGCACCACCCTTGGGGGGCTTAACTACACGACGGGCGCTTTCTAATTTGTCGAGAAATTCTGCATGCTTACGCATAATTGCTTGTGAAAGCTCGATGAACTTGGCAGTTTCTTTTGTTGCCAATGTAAGACGCATTTCTTCATCAGCACAACGACCAGCAATTTCATCATACTTAGCACGCACTTCGTCTTCAGCGATTTGAAGCATTTCATCTCTTTGCTTACTTGCTTTTGAGGTTATATCATCACCCATACGTTGAGCAGTGAGCAGAGCCATCCTCATAGCATCTTCGGTTGAACGATATTCCTCTACCTTTTCAACAAGGACTTTCAGCTTTCCTTTTAGAATCGCATTTTCCTTATATAAAGCATTATAGTCATTGGATACTATTTCAAGAAAATCATCAACATCCCCCATGTCGTATCCGTTAAATACGGCTTTGTCAAAACCTTTTTCATTAATTTCTTGAGGAGTTAGCATTACCACTCATTCCTTTCGGTATAAAATTTATCACAGTTGGTATCAGTACCCACATGTGTGTTTATCTGTAAGACGGTATAAGAGTTCTAACTAGAAGTATAGCCCATTATTCTCTAGTTCGTCAATTAAATCGCCGAGTAGATCGACGTTATATGGCGTTATAAGGTATGTGTTTACTGCGACTTTCTTAATTTTGCCTTCCTGTGCATAGGCAACACCACTAAGAAAATCAACAAGTCTACGCGCAATGTCCTTGTTAGTTTGCTCAAGGTTTAAGACAACAGTATGTCTATCACGCAAATTATCTGCAATTTCAGCAGCGGCTTCAAACTTCTCAGGTTTGAACAATGCTACTTTGAGTTGTGCTGTCGCATGTATGTTCACGACTTTGTTGTTGCTACGATGCTCTTCAAAGGCACCATACGAACTCCTTGCTTGCGCAGGAGTCTTCGGAGGCAATGGTAGTTCCTCTGTCATCTTAGGTTGGAAGTCGTCAAAGTCTTCCTCGTCATCATACGGCTTTGCAAGCTTTTTTAACTCATTAAATAATCCCAACTTCAGGAGACCTCCCTTTATATTTTGAAGCTTATTGCCTAGTGCACTAGTATGAACCAGTTCATACTAGTTAGCGCTCACCAAAGAGCGCAGAGCCAATTCTAACCATATTTGAGCCAGCTAAAATAGCATCGACATAACTGTCACTCATTCCCATGGAAAGCAATCGCACAGAGACATTATCATATTTTTTTGCTCTCATGTCAACAAAAAGCTTAAAAATTATGTCAAAATAGTTACAACTCTTTTCAGAAACATCAAAAATTGGAGGGATTGCCATTAAACCAAGTACATGTATCCCTGCCGTATTTGCAGCAAATTCAAGGACTTCATCCAATTGTTCAGGCAGAATTCCAGATTTTTGCGGTTCTCTTCCAATATTCACTTCAATAAGACAATTTTGATTGATTCCCATTGAAACAGCCTTTTTTCCAATGGCACTAATAAGAGATGTTGAAGAAACAGACTCGATCAAATCACAAACACCTACGATTTTTGAAACTTTATTAGATTGCAGATGACCTATGTAATGAAGCGGCGCTCCCTCATACGCAGAGTGAGAGTGTTTTTCAAGCATTTCCTGAACACGATTTTCACCAACAGCGTCGACACCCGCAAGAATGGCTTGCTGAATATAATGGACGGGCTGTGTTTTGGAGGCAGCTACGAGTGTTATATCCTCTGGATTTCGCCCACACTTTATAGCAGTTTCAGCTATATTCTCACGTACTCTTTTAATGTTATCAGCTATATTCATAAAACTTCTTTCCTCTATACTATCAGCGAGATTCTTAAAATCATGTTTTTTCATGCGCTATTTGACGTTAGTTTTCATAGACTATTTGACATTGCCATACTATCTACCCAATAACCCTGCCATGGTATAAATCATTTGCTCTTACTATAATTATAGAGTCAACCCTCAGTGGTGAACCTGTTTCTATACCATCACGGACAAGATAGCTGTCGCCAACTATTCCCGGAGGGTCAAGTATTTCTACAGCAACACGTTCCGCAAATCCCGCTGTTTGAAGATAAACAAATGTATTGAGGTCATCATCAAGATGAATTGCATCTTTTGGAACACGTATGCCGGAAACAACATTCATAACAATTTCAGCATGAAGCGAACGCATAGGTGTCACATTATGTATACCTCTATCACTGGAAAACAAAACGACAACAAGATTATCTTCACTATTGCTTATGTTTTCTATCGTCATGTTGACCTCTTCGTTAAAAGCACCAGAAAATCGTACAGGTTTTGTGTCACCTTGAGAAAGTTGTGAAGCTTCACTCGAATCCACGATGGCTGCAAAATACCACCTATGCTCGGTTACAAGTTTGCCGAACCCGTGCGTTTGCTGAGGAGTACTAAAGCTTGCAACCAATTCACGAGGACCCATCTGGTAAACTGTGCTCGGAACTATATGTTCAAAACCATCAACAACATGTGAAAAAGTTCCGGCCATTTGTGCGACAATGGTTCTAGTGCCATCATCCCTACCTTCAAGGTTTGCGATTTGGTGTTGTAATGCTGAAATATCAGTATCAGCAGCAAAGATACTTGTTTCAACAGACATTGAAATTTCTGCAAGATTACTAAAATCATGAGTATTAACAGCAGATGAAAGCTCACGTATCGCATCGAAGCTTGATGAGTAATCATCACTGCGAGTGGATTCTAATTGTGATAGCATCATACGAAGAGAGTGAAGTTCACTTGCGGCCTCAAGAGCAGCGGGACTCATATATTCAACGGCAATAGCTTGTCCTGCAGCCACCCTTTCTCCCTCACCGGCAGTGGGAAGAACAGAAACACCGTAGTCCTGGGCAACGGTTTCAGTTCGGACTATATAACCACGCGTAGTTAAGGTTTCCTCGATGGTATAATTCATTGCAGATGTTGTAACGAATGTATTGACAATCGCATTATATAGAGAAACGCCTACATAGAACGCGACAGCGAGAAAAATCACACCGGTCGTTAATCTTATAAAAAAATCACTTCGCTTCATATTGTCCTCGTATATTAATCTCTGCCATTATAGACTGTTGTTATAATTTCGACAGCGAATATGGTATCAGCAATGCCATCCCAAGTTATCCATTTGACATCTTTATCACGTCTAAGCCATGTAAGCTGACGTTTGGCATAGCGACGCGACTCCATTTTTACTTGCTCAACAGCATCATTTATATTTGAATTATTCACAATAGCAGCAGAGATTTCTTTATATCCAATGGCTTGCATAGCGGTACATCTTTGCGTTATCCCCATGTCAAGCAAGTTCTTGACTTCATCTTGAAGTCCTTGTGATATCATCTCATCAACGCGTTGGTTTATTCTCGTATATAAATCATCTCTGTCTGCATATGTTAATGCAAACTTTGTTGCTGCATATCGAGGCAGAATCGCTTTGGTTTCTTCATCATGTTGAGAAATGGTTTTGCCTGTTGTTATAAAGGTCTCTATTGCCCGAACGATTCGCTTCTTATCGTTTGGATAAAGGCGCTGGGCAGCGTCGGAATCAAATGAGCTCAATTTAATGAGCATTGCCTCGCCACCGATATTATCATACTCGTGCTCAAGTTCTTTTCTTAGCTCGTGGTCGCCACGAGAGGAGAATACTCGCCCTGCAATTAGGGCATCTATATATTGTCCGGAACCTCCGACTAAGACTACGGTCTTTCCTCGCTCTATAATATCATCAACACATTTTGAAGCATCTCTAACGTAACGAGCTACAGAATAATCATCTTCAGGTGAGATGCAATCAATCATATAATGAGGAATGCCACCCATCTCACTTCTTGACGGCTTTGCGGTACCGATATCCATGTGTTTATATACCTGCATTGAATCAGCGGAGACTATTTCGCCATGAACCATTTTAGCCAACTCTACACTAAGAGCTGTTTTTCCGGTTGCAGTTGGTCCTGTTATTATAATTATATTTGTGTTGTTCGCGCCAGACCTGCTACTCATATTCGACCAAAACCTTTATCTAAGGTTGCTTTTGTCATCTCAAAAATAACAGGACGTCCATGGGGACATTGCGACACGTCGCCGGAGATAACATTTGAGGCAAGAGATTCAAGCTCATTGATATCGGAAGAACGACCTGCTTTTATTGCAGCCTTGCAAGCAATAACCTTAAAGATACTATCTCGCTGTGCAGGCTCTGCGATGCCGCTCTGTTTAAGCTGCAGGCATAAATCTGATAGCACAGACTCGGTATCAGAGATATCTATTTCTGATGGTATATGTCTAATTGCAACTGCGTCTTCACCAAAACTTTCTACTGAGAATCCTAACGTTTCCAAGAAGTCTGCTTGCTCTAGCAGGAGAGATGCATCTTCATGACCGATTCGGCATACAACGGGGGTAAGTAGTGATTCTGACATTGGATCGTATGAAGTGCTTTTTAGTGCATCGAAGTGAAGACGTTCATGTGCAGCATGTTTATCAATGAACCAAACGCTGCCCTTGTGCTCTACGATTATATATACATTCAAGGCTTCGCCTATGACGCGGAATGTGTCATGGATCGGTGTTGTAGCACTATTAGCAGGTGTGTTTTTGTTTGAAGAAACAGGAGATAGTGAGTTGCGAGAATCAACTTTAGGCTGATAGGAGCTCTGCTTATTTGAAGGCTCTGTGTACGAATGTGGACCTGGGCTTTTTGTTTGATTATCCTTTGAGCCAAATGATCTCGTATACTCAGAAATATGAGAATTACGAAATTCATCAGCTTGCATGACCTTGAAACCGCCACCTTTTCCTGCACTTCCACGACCAGAGGGAGCTTTGTAACTGGAACTTGTTCCGAAGTTCGCATTATTCTCGTTACTGTTGAATGTTGATGTACGTAATATCTCTTTTGGTAAATTGTGTTCAATGGATTCACTTGGATTGAAGTTCTGAGATTTTTCTAATGCCCCCAGTGCCGCATAATAAACTCCGTCGAAAATTTGTTTATCCGAAATGAATTTAACTTCGGTTTTTGCAGGATGAACATTAACATCGACGTTATTGGCTTTTGTAGTTATGTAAAGTACGCAAGAGGGAAAGCGTCCGGTTTGGAGACGATTCTTATATGCTTGTTCCAGTGCTGATTGGAGAAGCAATGAGCGAACCACCCTACCGTTAACGAAGAAAAACTGATAGCTTCGATTTCCGCGTGCAGATTCGGGTAGTGAAACAAATCCCTCAACGGAGACAGTTTCATCAGAGGACTCTGCACTTATAAAGCCTGCTTCAATTTCTCTTCCAAGTAAACTATAAATACAGGAGTCAACGCGTGAATCTCCCGGGGTATGATATTCGGTTTTACCATCTTTTATGAAACGTATGGAGACATCAGGACGCGACAGTGCGGTTTTTAAAACAACAGATGATATACTCGAACCCTCGGCTCTGTCTGATTTCATAAATTTTAGTCGAGCGGGTGTATTGAAAAACAAATCACGGACGATAATTGTTGTGCCCTCAGGACAACCAGCCGGTGACATGTCTACAACTTCTCCGGCCTCTAATGTAAGGGATATACCTTCATCTGCACCTTGCGCTCTTGTAAGAAGCTCAATGCGGGAAACAGCGGCAATTGCTGCAAGAGCCTCGCCTCGAAATCCGAGTGTGCCGATTGATTCTAATCCTTGAGCGTCACGCAACTTACTCGTAGCGTGTCGAAGAAACGCGGTCTGTGCATCTTCCGGTGCAATACCGCAACCGTTATCGGTAACACGAATATACGTCATTCCGCCTGACGAGATTTCAACAGTTATAATGCTTGCACCTGAGTCTATAGAGTTTTCTAATAACTCCTTAACTGCAGAAGCAGGGCGAGAGACAACCTCGCCCGCTGCTATAAGATCAGCAACATGTTGATCAAGTTCAAAAATCTTTGGCAACTATGAATACTCCATTCTTTGAATAACTGTAAACCACCCCGGCGCTACGCGCCACCCCTCCATGGAGGGGAATTTGACTCTAAGATTCATTAATTACTTTTATTGGGTCTCTATCTGTATACGATTGGCAGCCCTTTCACATTTACAGGGTCAACATCAAGCAACGCAATATCACCGACCGTACAGTCAATGTTTGTTACGTCTACCATTGTATGCATGAGTCCGACGCTACCGAGAACCCTTGCTTTATTTCCATTTATTCGAACAAATGTCTTTCTACGTCGCCATCTGGCGATATCAAATAGGCTTCTCTCAACAATATATCTGTCTACCCCGAAACCATGATAGTAGCCAACGGATAGTATTGCGATTTTTGTTGGAGCTTTTGTTACAAACCCACGTTCAGCTCCAATTGAGTGTCCTTTTGGGTGCCAGCCCACTTCTTCGAGACCTGCTTCAATGTAACCTACACGAGATAATCCGTTTACGGACTTGCCGGGAATTCTACCGGTAAGTGCAGTATCGACACGTACTGCGTCCATAAGCTCAATGTTTGGATATTTAAATAATGCAGCAGAGTCAATGGCATGGGCGATTCCGGGTTCAAATCCCATTTCGATGATTCTGTCCAGTGCTTCATTGAATTTATCTAATTGAGCAGTTGTTTTCTTTTTGCTACGCCAAGATGACGCAAGTGTTGTAAACGTTCCTATTACATTAAGGCTCGACATATATTTATAAATTGCTGCAACCTTATCGAGTTCTGATGGTTGGAAACCATAACATCCGAGTCCTGTGTCAATCATGACCTGAATGTCTGCAACCATGTTTTGCGATTCTGCAATGCCATTGATTGCAACTGCAGCGTCATATGAGCCGGCTGTGCAGATTACTCCATATGACAGCATTTCAGAAATTTCATTAGGGTCTGCTGTACTGCGTAACATCATTATTCGTTCTTTGGTAAAATTGTTTTGCCTAAGGAGTTTTGCGTCGCTTGGATCGGACACTACGAAATTGCGGATTCCTTCATCACGTAAAAACATTGCAACTTTAAGCAGCCCCATTCCTCCGGCGTTGGCACTTAGGTCGGCAAATACGTGTACGCCTTCAGCTTGGTCTTTGATTGCTCGCAGGTTGTTTCTAACCACCCTCAAATCAATGATTAAGTTTTTCATTAAAACATTCCCACCTCTCAAGTTTGCAATGACACTCAATACTACCATGTTTACACTCTATAATCAAGTGTTACCATTGTTTTTTCCACGTGATAATGGTAGAATGGGTGCGCAGTTAACACTAATGTGATTTTGCATTTAAAGTTCCGCAAAAAGCGATTGTATGGCTCATTTCAGGGGCTTTGCAAACTCGCTTCGCTCAGACAGTGCAAAGCCCTTATCTGAAATTTCATCAACAATCGCTAATTTTGCTCCACTAGATAAATGCAAAATCACATTAGTGTTAACTGCTAGTGTAGGAGGTAGTATGAGTAAAAGAGAAGATAGTAATGTTCAAGTGCATGAGAATGATCTGCAACAGCAGCGGTTAATTATGGATAGAGTGCGTGAGGTATCAGAGACCAGGCAGGAGAAGCCGCAGGCTTATGTGGATACTTATGGTTGTCAGCAAAATGAGGCGGATAGCGAGAAGCTTCGTGGTATGCTTGTAGAAATGGGCTATGATATAACCTATGATGAGAATGAAGCAGATGTTGCCATTGTAAACACTTGCGCAATACGTGAAAATGCTGAGAACCGCGTGTTGGGCAATATTGGCGCGCTTACTCACACAAAGAAGGCAAATCCAAACCAGCTTGTGGTGTTTTGCGGTTGCCTTGCAGCAGTGCCTGAGTCTGTTGAGAAGATTGAGCAATCATACAAACATGTAGGTCTTATATTTCCGCCAAGCAAAATATGGAAGTTTCCTGAGTTGCTTTTGAGAGCGCTAATTGAGAAGAAGCGCATATTTGAATCAGATAGTGATGAAGGAATGATTGCCGAGGGGTTGCCAACCCATAGAGATGGCACAGTCAAGGCGTGGCTTACAATCATGAATGGTTGTAATAATTTCTGTTCATACTGCATTGTTCCATATGTGCGAGGCAGAGAGCGAAGCCGCAGTGTCGATGCAATACTGGAAGAAGCATGTTCTCTTGTTGCCTTAGGATATAAGGATATTACCTTACTTGGGCAAAACGTTAACTCCTTTGCCGGAGGAGAGAATGATTTTGCAAACCTATTGCGTCAAATTAATGAAATTGAAGGAGATTTTCTGATTCGCTTCATGACAAGCCATCCGAAAGATGCATCAAGAGAGCTATTCAAAGCCATGTCAGAATGTGAAAAGGTTGCTCATCATATACATCTACCCTTTCAAGCGGGCAATGACCGAATTTTGAAACTCATGAATCGTGGCTATACACAAGAAGAATATCTTGAGAAAATCGCTATTGCACGTGAGTTTATACCTGATATTGTAATAACGAGTGACGTAATTGTAGGGTATCCGGGTGAGACTGAAGAAGAGTTTAATGATACGTTAGAGCTTGTGGAGAAAGCGCAATTCGAGGCGATGTTTACGTTCCTATACTCAAAGCGCCCCGGCACAGCAGCGGCGAAACTGCATGACGATGTATCCAGAGAAGAGAAGCAAGTTAGGTTTCAAAAGCTTGTAGACTTACAAAATGAGATTTCTGAAAGAAAGCACGAAGAGTATATTGGTGAAGTCGTTCGTGTTTTGGTTGACGGGGAGGCAAAAGATGCAGAGTATCCGCTAAAGGCTCGCACAAATGGCGGAAGATTAGTGCATTTAACCGGTGAGCCGTCATTAGTTGGCAATTTCGTTGAGGCTAAGATATCTCATTGCAACAACTGGTCACTATTCGGCGATTCCTAGGGGCTAGGGCTTAGGGGTTAGGGGAGTAATGCCAACTAGTCTATGAAAACTAACGTCATTCTGCGCGAAGTCGCAGAATCTAGAATTTAAGAGCTAATAGTCGAGAAAGGATGTGGTACATTGCCAAATAATTCATTAGGTATAGCAACAGATATTGGGACAACAACGGTTGTTCTTTATCTTATAGATGTTGAAACTGGTGATAAGCTTGCGGTACTGAGCGAGGTTAATTCTCAATCTGTACACGGAGCTGATGTTACGGCGCGCATTCAGTTTTGTGCAGAAAATGGACATGATGAACTTACGAAGCTCATTCGTGAGCAGATATCTAGAATGATTATTAAGCTGTGTCAATCTGTCGGTGTAGATCCGGGTCAGATAGAGAGCATATCCATTGCAGCAAATACTATCATGCAACATTTAGTGGCAGGTTATTCTCCTGTAGGCATGGGTGTTGCACCGTTTACGCCTACAAGCTTGTTTGGTGAGGAGTTACCTGTTTGGGAGAAGCTGCCTGTTGCTGAGGGCGCAAAAATCTACTACACACCCGCAATATCAGCGTATGTTGGCGGTGATATAACTGCTGGGTTGCTTGCTGCAGGATTTGATAAGCTGGATACTCCCGCTCTGTTTATCGATATTGGCACAAATGGTGAGATTGTTCTGAAGCACAAAAACACCTACTACTGCTGTGCAACAGCTGCAGGTCCGGCATTTGAAGGTGCAGAAATCACAATGGGCATGATAGCAAAACCTGGAGCTATCGACCATGCTACACGGGGGAGAGATCAGAAAAACATTGAATTTACTGTAATAGGCGGAGGCACGCCAGAGGGCATTTGTGGCTCAGGCTTACTTGATACACTTGCGGCATTACTTGATATGGAAATTGTCGATGAGACAGGACGCCTGCTTGACACGGACAAGTTTTATCTGTCGAAAGATGATGGAATTTATATTACTGCCGGTGACATACGGAAGCTTCAGTTAGCAAAAGCTGCTATCGCTGCAGGAGTAGAAGTGTTGCTGCACTACGCGGGCATTTCAGCTGATGAAGTGAAAACACTCGCACTGGCGGGTGGATTTGGGAGCTATTTAGATTTGCAAAGTGCAGCGAGAGTCGGCATTTTTCCAACAAGCATGCTACAGGTAGCAACAGCATGTGGAAATACATCTGGAGAGGGTGCTGTATTGGCACTTGGCTCAAAAGAAGCGAAAAAGCAATTAGAAGAAATACGCGACAATTGCGAGTATATAGAGCTGTCGTCAATGACGTTTTTCAACGATAAATTTGTCGAGCAAATGATGTTTTGATGTAGTTACAGCGTGTGTAGAGAGAAGTAGAAAAGGAAGGCAAAAATGGCAACATACAATGAATTAGCAGAAAGAGCAAAAAATTGTGGCTTTACAAATTATGCAGAGCTAGACATATCAACTCTTGAATTTATGCAGGAAGTTCGCGATATGTGTAATGCAGAACAATGCAAAAATTACGACAAGTCGTGGTCATGTCCGCCTGCTTGTACATCCTTAGAAGAAATGGGTGAAATGGTCAAAAATTATATAACCGGTATACTCGTGCAAACTGTCGGCATAATCGAAGATAGCTTGGACTGGGAAGGGATGATAGCAGCTGGAAAGCATCACAAAGAAAATTTCGGAAAAATGAAAGATAAGCTTAGTGCAGAGCAAAAACAGTTTTTAGCAATGGGTGCAGGTATGTGTCAAATATGTAAGAGCTGCACATATCCAAATGAGCCTTGTCGCTTTCCGGATAAAATGGAAGTATCCATGGAAGCTTGCGGTTTGTTCGTCAGTAAGGTCTGCACAGACAATGGTCTACAATACAACTATGGACCGGAACGTATCGCGTATACATCATGTTTTTTGATGTTGTGTTGAATTTTTTCGCCTATCTAGGCGAAAAGCCTTGAAATACCAGTGGTATTTCAAGGCTTTTCAACAACGGCAGACGGAAAAAGGCGACGCAGACCACTAGCTGCTTTTCAACCCCTACCGATCCCATTTGCTTGATAATGCATCTATTTGATCTGCGAATTTTGCCAAGTCTTTGTTTGTTCCGCCCTTGTTGCGTGAAATGACCTCTATTAGTCGCATACCTGCGAGCATCAGTCTTTGGAATACCGGAGAATCGCGCCGCTCTGATCGCTCAATATCACTGCGTCTTTGAAGATCACGACCCTCAAATTTCGCCTCATAAGTCTCTAAATCATATATTGATGTATACTTTGGTGCAATCGCAAGATAGTCTTGTTCCACCAATTTCAATGCAAACGTTGCACACGCCTCTTCTTCACCGTGAACTACAAAAACACATTCAGGCTTTTTCTTAAAGCGGTTTACCCACATCATCAGTTCTTCTCTATCAGCATGCGAACTCATATTACGGAAGTTATGAATCTGGCAACGAATTGCGACTTCTTCTCCAAACAATGAGACACGAGACACTATACCATCAACGATTGTACGTCCTAGTGTTCCTAGTGCTTGGAAGCCTGTAAATACAACCGCGCACTCCGGTCTCCACAAATTATGCTTAAGATGGTGGCGTACCCTGCCGGCATCGCACATGCCGCTGGACGAAATAATGACTTTCGGAGTCTTATCATCATTTAATCTTTTAGATTCTTCAGAAGTATCAACAATATATAATTCATCAAACGATAATGGATCAACACCCGCTTCTATTAATTTTAGTGTATCTTCGTTAAGATAATCCGTCAGTACCTCTGAATATAGTCTCGTAGCTGCATTAGCAAGAGGGCTATCAACATAAACAGGAAAATCAGGCATGCTACGAACGAGATTACGTTCCTTTATCTCCCGAATGTAATAGAGCAATTCCTGTGTGCGCCCGATCGCAAATGACGGGCAAACCACATTTCCACCTTTTGAGAGTGTCGTTTCTATTACATTTGCAAGCTCCGCAACCGTATCAAAATAACGAGCATGACTTCTCTCCGCATATGTTGATTCCATTACTACAATATCCGCTTCATCAACAATATCAGGAGTACGAATCAAAGGATGTCCGGGAGTGCCTATATCTCCCGAGAATACAATTTTCTTCCTCTTATTTCCATCATTAAGCCACATTTCAACATAAGCTGAACCGAGCAAATGCCCGGCATCGGTGAATAAAAATGATATTGCTTCATCTATTACTATTTCATCACTATAAACACACGGTACTAATAGAGGAAACACTCTAAGTGCATCTTCCATTGTATATAGCGGCTCTGCCGCAACATCACCTGAACGATTATTTTTTCGACTAGCCCATTGCGCTTCTAACTCTTGAATATGCGCACTGTCTCTGAGCATAATATCCAGTAGTTTGCATGTCGGTTCGGTAGCAAATATGCTCCCTTTAAAACCTTGCTTTACAAGTAATGGAAGCCTGCCGGAATGGTCAATATGCGCATGGGTCACAATGACATAATCAATTTCGCCGGGGTGGAATGGAAAGGTTTGACCAAACCCATTTGCCGCTCCCTGTTGAAGTCCACAATCAATCAGCACACGCTTACCATCTACCTCAACACAGAAACAACTCCCCGTCACTTCTCTCGCAGCACCATAAAAACTTATCTTCATAGTGTTTCACCTCCATACTTTCAATATCGTGCATTCATTCACACTTATTGAGCGTATTTATCGAATCACTACATTATTTTCACCGAGCATTGAGCGTAATTCTTCTATAAATGCGTCGTGGATTACACATTTTGCTCCCACATTTTTCTTTGTGTCACTAAAATGAATAACCATACGTTGATTGCCCGGAAACATCATATGCACCTTTTTTAAGCGTTCATACTCAGGACTATCTTCACTTCGAAGCTTCACATATAGTGTTTTATCCGTCTTTGATTCTGCACTCCTAGTGTCGATGCTCGTATTGACGTCGTTTGAATTTGAGTTGTAAGCGCTTCTTTGGTTTTGGCTTGTGATTTCCTGTTTTGGTGCAGTTAGGTTTTCGGCATCAGTTATCGGTCTAAGCATTTCCAGTACAATTTGCGGTTCTTTTTCATCCCTAACTGATATTCTGCCATATGCAATCACCAATGATTCTACCTGCATATATCCACCAGATTCATCAATTGTCCTTTGAAACGCCAACATTTCCATGCTTCCCGTTCCATCATCAAGTGTTAAGTATGCCATCAATGAATTATTGCGAGTTGGCTTGGTCTTTACTGACTCAATAATACCTGCAAGAGCCACTTTTTGGTTGTCCCTAAACACTGCACTACCTTCCTCACGAGAAAAATCCGCAAATATATTCCCAATATTCACAACATCTAAGCGCTTCACTGCATCCCTATAATCATCCATGGGATGTCCGGACAAATACAATCCGGTTACAGCGCGCTCCATTCTTGTCAGTTCACCTTTTTTGTACTCCTCAACATCAGGAAGCTCCATCCCTCCGTAATTTAGATTATCCTCCTCCCCTAGATCACCCGACATCCCGAACAAATCAATTTGTCCCTCTACATTTCGACGATTGTGGTCTGCTACTCCATCTATCACTGTTTGACAAATCATCATTAGTTGTTTTCTGTTCGCACCCAGTCCATCGAAGCATCCGCATTTTATCAAGCTCTCAAGTGCACGACGGTTCAAATCTCCGCCATACATTCGTTTACAAAAATCATCAAAACTTTTAAAGAGACCATTTTCATTACGGTTGTTAACCACATTTTGTATAAAGCCACGACCGATATTCTTAACTGCAGCGAGACCATATCGCAGATTATCACCCGAAACAGTAAACATCGCATCAGATTCGTTTATATTCGGTGGTAAAAGCGCAATACCCAAGTTTCGACATTCATGGGTATACTCTGCCACCTTTTCAGGAGAACCTAAAATTGATGATAGGAGCGCAGCCATATAGATTTCTGGATAGTGGCATTTCAAGTATGCCGTTTGATAAGATATGATTGCATACGCTACAGCGTGACTTTTATTAAACGCATAGTTGGCAAATGCAAATATTTCATCATAAATACTTGCCGCAATCTCTTTTGGAACTCCATTTTTTACCGCTCCACAAATATTGCGTTCAGGGTCTCCGTCTATGAATGTTTTTTTCTCGCGGTTAATAACATCAGCTGTTTTTTTTGACATTGCACGACGTATCATATCCGCCTGCCCCAAAGAGAATCCACCCAGCTTCCTCAATATCTCCAGCACCTGTTCCTGATAGACTATACAGCCGTATGTAACAGAAAGAATTGACTCAAGCATTGGATGTTTATATGTAATTTTCTTTGGATTATTGCTGCTTTCTAAGAAGCGTGGTATGGATTCCATCGGTCCTGGACGATATAGTGCAATAATCGCAGTTATATCCTCAATACTTTTCGGACCCAGCCCGACACAAACATTTGTCATGCCCTGGGATTCCAGTTGGAACACACCTGATGTACTTCCTTTTGATAGCATCTCATATGTGGATGCATCATCGTCAGGGATGCTTTCAATCGTAAAGTCAGGTTCTGCTTTTTGGATTTGCTTCACCGCATCTGCAATAACCGTGAGATTACGCAAGCCGAGAAAGTCCATTTTCAAAAGACCCAGCTCTTCAAGGGTATTCATTGAATATTGTGTTGCTATTGAGTTGTCTTTCTTTGATAGCGTCAGTGGCACGTATTCGCACACAGGCATTTTCGTTACAACAACACCCGCCGCATGTGTGCCGGAATCTTTCGGCATATCTTCAAGTGCCATTGCAGTATCGATCACACGCTTCACCCGCGAATCATTCTCATACATTGAACGCATGTTGCTCGATGTTTTGAGTGCTTCTGCAATAGTAATATTCAGTATATTTGGTATTTCTTTTGCCAGTTCATTTTCTTCTTGGAAGGTCAGAGCAAGAACTTTCGATACGCTTCTCACTGCATTTTTTGCTTTTAGTGTGTTAAACGTAACTATTTGTGCAACCCTGTCCACACCATATTTTCCTTTGACATACTCGATTACTTCACTGCGCCTTCTCTCACAAAAATCAATGTCGAAATCAGGCATGCTTATGCGCTCAGGGTTCAAAAAGCGCTCAAAATATGTGTTGTATTTTAATGGGTCAACTGCCGTAATTCCAAGGCAATATGCAACAATACTGCCTGCACCACTGCCGCGTCCCGGTCCAACGGGGATTGCGCTTTTTTTTGCATATTCGATAAAATCTGCAACTATGAGAAAATAATCGTTAAACCCCATGTCAGATATCATATTCAGCTCATAATCAAGCCGCTTTATCACATCTTGCCTTTCTTCACCATAGAGTTTTTTCGCCCCTATCAAACAAAGCTCGCGTAGATACTCACCTGCATTATCTCTACCGTCCGGCAGTGTAAACTCTGGCATATGGTATTCAGAGAAATCAAAGTCAAAGTTGCACATTTCAGCAATTTTCTCTGTATTGTCGCATGCTTCGGGGTAGTCAGGAAAGACAGCTCGCATTTCTTCTTCAGACTTTAAGAATAGCTCCTGTGATTCAAAACGCATTCTATCCGCATCTTCGATGGATTTTCCTGTTTGGATGCACATGAGCACATCTTGAATTTCAGCGTCACTGCGATTAATATAATGCACATCATTTGTCGCAACAAGGGGGATGTTTGTTTCTCTATGTATTTTAACCAGCCCTCTGTTTACATCGGGTTGCTCGGTAAGTCCATGATTTTGCATTTCTAAATAAAACGAGCCATCCCCAAAGACATCTCTTAACTCCAGAGCTTTTGCTTTCGCCTCTTCATATTTGTTATCCATAAGCAGCTTTGGAATCTCACCACCAAGGCAGCCGGATAACGCAATGAGACCCTCGCTGTGTGCACGGAGAAGCTCCATGTCAACGCGAGGTTTAATATAAAAACCCTCTGTAAAAGATGCACTGACTAAAAGACAGAGGTTCTTATACCCTTTTTCATTTTTACATAACAGTGTTAAGTGATGGCGATTTGAGTCAATTTCGTAGTCCGTATCAAAGCGTGTTCTCGCTGCAACATAGACTTCACAGCCGATAATCGGTTTGATTCCGGCTTTTATTGCTTCTTTATAAAATGCGACAACACCATACATAACACCATGGTCTGTTATCGCAATGCTTTTTTGCCCGAGTTCATTCACTCGTGCAACTAAATCACGTATTCTGCACGCACCGTCAAGCAGGCTATATTCACTATGAACATGCAAGTGTGTAAATCCCATATAATGCTCTCATTTCGTTGCCATTTCCAGGCTGTTTTCCCTTCAAATTTTATCACGAAATGAGCTTTCTGTCAAAAAAAGCAAGGGCGTCATTCCCTTGCTTTTTTGCTTTTTTACTCAACTATCTGAATAGCAGTTACATGGTAGATGATGGATGGATATGTTATGAGTATCTCTCCAAAAAATGTGATATCTACAATTGCGCCTACCGGAATATCCTCTGGGGATATTATTTCATCATTTATATCAAGCACGGTAATATAATCATTTCTCACAATAAGATAACTGCCTCCGATTCCGGGGTGTCGAACAGGGGTTATGTTTGAAACTAGTAGTATTGCTTCAAGAAACTCATAATTGTAATTAAATTCTAGCACTAAAACATCCGTTAACTCTAATACTTCTGCACGGAATGTAAATAATTCCTGATCTACATATGTTGCATCATATTCCGCTTCACCTGCCAAGTCGCCATAGAGCGCTGCGTATAGTCCGGTTCCCGCTCTCATATGAAGGCGTTCGTCATCGGCATCAGCTATATCCATATCCATATCCATCACTTCATGTTCAGCCCATACTGCATCATCCATTATTGACTCATCGACCACAGCTTCGGGTGCTGCTTCCTCAGGAGCCATGTCCATCATTTCTACAGGCGCTTCTACTACAAAATCGATACTTCCTGTATTGCCCCAAAATTGCCACACCAACACCACAACAGCCAAGCATGCTGCAATGGGTACAAATCTCGTCAGCATTATTCCAAATCGTTTGCGATGCTTATCCTTAGCTTCAGAAACTACAAGATTTTCCAAAACACTTTCACTTTTCACCCTATTCATCACGCCAATACGCAATGCTTCCGGCACTTCCATATGCGGTTCACTTACTGCGTCTGATATATCACGGAACATCTCAAGCATAGCAGAGCAGTCCTTGCATGCTGCAAGATGTCTGTCCACTAAGAGTCTTTCTGAGTCGGTAACTTCGTTATCAGAATACGCACTCAACAATTCATAAATTTTTGTGCACTCTTTCATGCTGTGAATGTTCCTTTCGATAGTTTTAAAACGCAATTCTACCGTTAAAAATAGTAGTAATCTCAAAATAAATTACTTCTTATTATGTTAGACGAAAATTTTCCGGATAAGTTCCTTTTTCTTTTAAGCTTTCTATGAGTTTTATTCTTGCCCTTGCTATTCGAGATTTCACGGTACCTGCGCTCAATTTCAACGTTACTGCTATCTCATCGTAACTCATTCCTGTGATCTCACGCATAATGAGCACTTCTCTATGATCTTCTGTGAGTTCTTCAATGCTCTGTTCAATTGTTTTTCGCATCTCTTTTCGTATTGCGCTATCTTCCGGGAGGTCGCGCAAGTCCGGTATTTCAAATGATACTACTTCATTATCATCGTCTTTGTAGTCAAGTGAGACTGTTGTCTGTTTTGATTGTTTTCGCAAAAAGTCTATACATAGGTTGTATGTAAGCCTATATAGCCAAACTGAAAATTTACTGTCACCACGGAAGAAACTCAATTGTTGATATGCCTTAACAAACGCCTCTTGGGAAAGGTCAAGTGCATCATCTTCATTACGAGTCATTTTCAGCGCAAGATTATATACGTTTTTCTGATTGGCAAGAACCAAATCTTCAAACGCATTTGTGTCACCGTTAACGACTCTTTGTATTAACTTGTTTTCTATTTCTCTTTCCATTAGAGTTCTCTTTTAATACCTTCTGTTATCTCACGTAAATCGTCCATTGTGGCGGCTTTTGCAATTTTTTCTTTAAAATATCCCGAGTGGGGTACGCCACGCAGATACCATGAGTAGTGTTTTCGCGCTTCAAGACAGGCGACACGCTCACCTTTTTGTTCAGCTGCAAGCTCAAATTGCCTTAGAGCAGTTTCGGCACGCTCGCCTATTGGTGGATACTCAGGAACATCTTCACCAGCGAGTAACGCTTTTGCTTGTTGGAAAATCCAAGGATCGCCCATCGCACCACGTGCTACCATAGCAATATCAGCACCTGTATGCTTTAATATTTTTGCTGCTGCCTCTGCACTGAAAATGTCGCCATTTGCGAGCACCGGTACATTTACCGCTCGTTTTACATCTCGTATAATATCCCAGTCTGCTTTTCCGGAATACATTTGGGTACGTGTACGTGCGTGTACGCCTATTGCGGAAACTCCTGCCTCTTCTGCCATTTTTGCATATTCCACAGCATTGACACTACCCTTATCCCAACCTTTACGAATTTTAATTGTTACAGGTGCGTCTATAGCTTTTTTAATGGCTTCGATTATTTTCATTGCTTTATCAGGGTCTTTCATTAAAGCACTACCATCGCCATTTTTCACTATTTTATTCACAGGACATCCGCTGTTTATGTCAATGAAGTCCGCTCCGGAAACCTCAAGAGCCTTAGCTGCAGCTTCTGCCATACAAGATGCATCGCTACCGAATATCTGCACCGCTGCAGGATGCTCGTTCTCTCCAAGTTTCATCAAACCGAGTGTTTTGCCGTCCTGATACACAAGTGCTTTTGCACTAACCATCTCTGTGTATGTAAGCCCTACTCCCAGTTCACGACATATTGTGCGAAACGCAAGGTCTGTGACACCGGCCATTGGTGCAAGTGCCAATTTTGAATCAATTACTATATTTCCTATTTTTGTCATAGTGATAATATACCATAATGTTTATATACTTTTCAAATATATCATTAATGCTGCCGCATCCGCGGGAGATACGCCGGATATGCGTGTTGCTTGTCCAAGGTTCTGCGGTCTGATGGCGTTAAGCTTTTGCCGCGCTTCAATACGAAGCGTTTTCACTAATTCATAATCAATATCGGTCGGGATTTTATGGCTTTCCATTCTCTTTAATTCATCAAGCTGGCGTTGTTGACGCTCGATATAACCGGAATATTTTATAGATATTTCCACTTGCTCACGAATTTCAGATGATAGTGAGTTTTGTCTCCCTAGTGGTTCAAGAGTTGCAATATCATAATATGTCATTTTAGGGCGACGAAGTAACGAAGCTAAACTGATTCCGTTTTCTGCATTCGGCATATCATGTGAATCAAGTAAATTCTTCAACGCTTTAGATGGGGGCAGGAAAGTGCTTTCAAGCCGTTTTATCTCATCTTCAACAGCCTTGTATTTATCAAGCACTCGCTTATGTCGTTCATTTGAAATAAGTCCAACTCGATTTCCGAAGTGCGACATACGAATATCGGCATTATCTTGTCTGTGTAGTAATCTATACTCTGTCCGCGATGTCATCATGCGATACGGTTCATTAGTTCCTTTTGTTACTAAGTCATCTATAAGCGTTCCAATATATCCATCATTTCGGCTTATAACAAGAGATTCCTCACCATTTAACTTCAAAGCAGCATTTACTCCGGCAACAAAACCCTGAACTGCTGCTTCCTCATAGCCACTTGAGCCATTAAACTGTCCTGCTCCATACAGTCCACTTATTTGTTTATGCTCAAGTGTGGGTGACAGCTCCAATGGATCTACGCAGTCATATTCGATGGCGTATGCAGGACGCATAATTTCAACATTCTCGAGACCGGGTACTGTGCGAATCATTTCAAGCTGGACTTCTTCAGGCATTGATGAAGAAAAACCTTGCAAATAGATTTCTTCAGTATTTTGCCCCATTGGCTCAAGGAAAATCTGATGTCGCTCCTTATCTGCAAAACGCACTATTTTGTCCTCAATTGACGGACAATATCTTGCACCTGTACCCTCTATTGCACCAGAATGCATTGGACTTCTGTGAAGATTTTTGCGTATAATATCATGAGTTTTTTTATTTGTATATGTTAGATGACATTCAACGCTGTTGACTACCGGTTCATCTGTCTCAAAGGAAAAAGGAGGCGGCGGCTTATCGCCTTGTTGTTTTTCCATTTTTGAAAAATCTACATCTCGAGCATTAATCCGCGGTGGTGTACCTGTTTTAAATCTACGGAGATTTAAGCCAAGCTCGCTCAATTTCCCACCCAACTTTGTTGCAGCAAACATGCCATCCGGTCCACCTTCGGCTATAACTTCTCCAATGATTGTACAACCTGCAAGATATGTTCCCGTGCATACAATCACCGCTTTGCAGCGAAAAATCGCTCCCGTGTGTGTTTTCACGAAGCTTACTTGTGATTGTCCTGATGATGATTCAACTCCTATATCGACAATCTCTGCCTGCCTCAATGTTAAATTTTCTTGACGCTCCAGGGTGTGTTTCATCAATTCTTGGTATTTACGCCTATCGGTTTGAGCACGTGGAGAATGTACTGCCGGACCTTTGCCACGATTGAGCAGACGAAATTGTATGCAGGCTTTGTCTGCACATTTCGCCATTTCTCCACCAAGTGCATCAAGCTCGCGAACCAGATGTCCTTTGCCGGTGCCTCCAATATTTGGATTACATGGCAGATTTCCAACAGAATCAAGATTTATCGTGAAACAGATGGTCTTCATGCCCATACGTGCAGCAGCCAGGGATGCCTCAATACCAGCATGCCCCGCGCCTATAACCGCTATATCATATATCCCTGCTTCAAAATCCATGTTTGTTCCTTTACATGTTAGAGGTTGGGTTGCTTTTGTAGGGGCGACCGTCTCGGTCGCCCGTGGTCGTACGTGATTTAGCTGCGGGCAATCGAGACGATCGCCCAATGCAAGCAACTTAAGGAATCTTGCCTTATCAAATCACCCGCCGTCTGCGGACGGCACCCTCTTTTCTAAAGAGGGCAAGGGTTGGATGTATCGTTCCTTGCCTTCTTTAG
>WQWL01000021.1 GCA_009785345.1 Oscillospiraceae bacterium | reverse complement strand
CTATTTACCGTCATTCATCGTTGAAAATCCTTGAAAGGCCACAGGCATTACTTCGGATTTTCGCCTTGAATGACGAAAAATAATCTCACAAATATATCAACGTTTTCTATTAGTGATCAGTATTAATTGCTCAACACTGCATCGCGAGCGACAGGTTTTTTCCTTAATTTCCAAGATGTGATAAAGGCAGCAGCTGCGAAAGACAAGCCACAAACTGCAAGATAGAATAGGACACTATTTCCAACCAAAATATTTGTAAGATTTGTGATTCTGCCTATCCCGCGAACACCAATGATGAATAATGGGTGCAGAATGTAAATCCACATGGAAACGTCGCGCATGAAGAGTGAACGTTTTCCATTACGATTACATATTAGTTGGAATAGGAAAAACATACAGGGTAATAGTGCAATATACATACTACTGTGACGTGGAGAGCCAAAATTATTCAGTAAAATACCCTCTGTCAACATAAGTGCCATACAAAGAACAAACCCTATAATGTTTGTTCTTTGTTGCATTTGATGCTCTCGTTTTGCTATTACTGCTCCCATTGCAAGGAAAACAGGTGCGTAGAATAAACCGTTTCGTGTGAAAGAAAACAGCTGGAATCCAGCGTCATATGCCGTTCTCAAAAATGGGATTTCTGAAGTTATACCCCAATAGTTGTCGCCGAGTAAACCGATAATATATAAAACGAGTGTTATACTAATGACAATGCGTAGTGAGAATCTGCGACATAATGCATACACTAATAAAGCACCAATGATTGCTGCAGGCAAATACCAAAGATGATAAAATGTACCATCGAAAAGAATATTTCTAATGAAAATAGTAAAAATATTCACATTTGAGTATTGACCTGCATAGATACTAATTGGTAAATACAGCAGGGTAGCCCCGGCATAAAGCAATGCAGTTTTTGTAACAAAACGCAGCAAGGGTTTCATATCATGATTGTCATTATTAAAAGCTTTTGGTAATAGAAAATAACCGGTAGCCATTAAGAAAAATGGTACGGCAATCCGTGCAAGTACGTGAACAAACACAAAATTAAGTTCTGTGCTGACAGAAGCGAGTGGATAAGTGTGTATACCCACGATCAGAAATGCAGCAATCAATCTGAATTGGTCTATTCCTCCATAACTTCTCAACGATTTCATATGCTCACCATCCTTGCAATAGAGGCATTTATAATTTCTTCAGCAGTTATAAAAATTTTATGTATCATAGTAAAACCCGCCTTTCCCTATTCGTATAATATGAGAATAACGGGTCATTCTTAATGTTTCCTTTATGAATTCCTAAGAAAAAATGAAGAAAAGTGTAATATTTTATTAAGCAGCATACCTTATGTGATATTGTAAACAAATTTATGAAATGATTATACCGTGTTGACAATATCCACAATGTGCTTTATATTTTATGAATGAAAGCGCTAATCATGTGTTTTTATATGAGAATAAGGTATATATGAATGAAGGAGAATTCAATGGAACTTCAAAAAATCGGCAATTCAAAATTACAAGTAGTAATATCTCCACGTGCTGCTGAGATGCAATCTATTCAAGACAATAGCGGAACAGAATATCTTTGGCAGGGTGACCCCAAATATTGGAATAGACGGGCATATAACATTTTCCCATATATCGCACGTCTTACAGAAGGTAGCTATCTCTATAAAGGCAAACGCTACAATATGAGTATCCATGGTTTTTTGCCTGAGACGCAGATGGATGTGGAGCATATTTCAGAAAATATGGTTTGCTACATTCTTAAAAGTAGTGATGCTACATTGAAAGATTATCCATTTCCATTTGAACTCAGAATTAGCTACACATTGCAAGACAATATGATTCAAGTAACCTATGATGTGCTAAATTGCGGCGATGAACGTATGTTCTTTGGCATAGGCGGGCATCCGGGATTTTGCGTTCCAATTGAGGATGGTCTCAGCTTTGATGATTATATCCTCGAATTTGCGGAAAAGTGCAGTCCGGTACGTATAGGATTTTCTGAGAATGTTTTTCTAAATGGTCACGATACAGAATATGCATTAGAAGATGGACGGCGAATACCGCTACAGCACGATTTATTTGATGATGATGCAATTATTTTGAAGGATGTTTGTCGTAAAATTACATTAAAAAGTAATAAGGGTACAAAATCTGTGACTGTTTCATATCCGGATATGGATTATCTGGGTATTTGGCACAGACCTAAGAGTGATGCACCTTATGTCTGCATAGAGCCGTGGACCTCGCTGTGTTCAAGAGAGGGCATTGTTGAAGATATCGAAAAACAGCCGGATTTAGTTAGTTTGGAGCCGAAAAAGCGTTATATAAATACATGGACAATTGAAATTGTTTAGACAATTAGTGATCTTCAAACCGTCTGTTGACAGCCTTTTTAAACGGGGATCAGTATTACAATTCAGTAAGTGATAATGAGGGCGAGGAGTGACGATTACACCCATGAAAAGGAAAATTATCAGCTATACACTTCTCACGTTAGCCGTGTTACTTATCATTGTGGGAATAGTTCAAAATGGCTATCTAGACACCATGCAGAGAGCTACCGTTATATGTTTGGAGTGTATCGGAATTGGTTAAACGTAGAATTATTCAATTTGCATCTGCACTTTTATATAATATCAATCTTGTTGGATTTGCGCGGGGTACAATATATACAGGTCGCACAAAAGGTTTATGTGTACCCGGACTTAACTGCCATTCCTGTCCGGGAGCCATTGCCGCTTGTCCTTTAGGCAGTTTTCAAACTGCGCTAGGGGATATAAGAACGAAGCTGCCTCTTTATATAATGGGAATATTAGTTTTATTCGGCGTCTTGTTAGGGCGAGCAATTTGTGCATTTCTCTGTCCTTTTGGACTTGTTCAAGATTTACTTAACAAAATCCCATCGCCAAAGCTACGAAAAAGCAAAGTCACACGCTGGCTTTCTCTCAGCAAATATGCAATATTAATCATATTCGTAATATTTCTTCCATTATATTTTATGTGGATTAATGGAATAAGTGAACCTGCATTTTGCAAATACTTGTGCCCAATGGGCACATTACAAGCTGGTATCCCACTTGTGCTTGCCAACGAGAGTTTGCGGGCGATTACAGGAGTGCTATTCCAGTGGCGACTAATTTGGCTTGGAATAATCATAATTGCAAGTGTCTTTGTTTTCCGTCCGTTCTGTCGTTTTCTTTGTCCTTTGGGAGCAATCTACTCGCTGTTCAATAAATATGCATTATTTGGTATAAAAGTAAATGAAGAACACTGTACAGGATGTCATGCTTGTACGCGCTCATGCAAACTAGATGCACAAAAAATAAATGACCGAGAGTGCATTCGTTGCGGTGACTGCCGACCAGCATGTAAACATAAAGCTATTGTATACAGAAAGAAGGGAAGCAAAAATGAAAAGTGAAAAAGAAGAGAAGTCAATATCGAAGAGTAAAGTTGCGATTATTATTTTATCTATAGTATTAGCACTTAGCTTATATGTAAACGTTGTTATGATATATCGCTACGATAGATTGCGGGATTATATTGAAGAGGAATTTTCTGTTTCTGAGGATGATATGCTGTCGGTAGAAGAGTTAGCACCGGATTTTAGTGTACAATTGTTAACAGGGGAGACATTTACACTATCCGAGCACAGAGGCACTGTAGTTGTTCTCGACTTCTGGGCAACATGGTGCGGTCCATGTGTAGCAAAAATGCCTGCAATGCAAGCCTTGTCTGAGCAATTTGAGGGTGATGCGATTATTGTCGGAATAAATGTTGGCGAACAAGGAGAACGTATACATGAATTTATTGATGAACGCGGTTTTACTTACCCAATTGGAGTAGATGAAAGTGCATATATTCACATAAATCTATATCCATCACCCGGTGTTCCATATACGGTGGTAATAGGAAGAGATGGCGTAATCGTCGATACATTCTTAGGTGGTGGCACACATACGGAAGAGCTAATTGAAAACGCCATAATGGAAGCAATTAGTTGAATATATATCTTGCACAAAAGAGCAAATAGTGCTAGAATATTGATTGATTTTAAAAAGTTATTGTGAGGTTGAACATCATGAGTAACGATTTTGGTAGTGATTTTATTACCGTTTCTGATGAAGATGGTAATGATTTTGTACTAGAGCATGTTGATACTATTGAAGTAGATAACACGTATTATTTAGCCTTTTTGCCAACAGATATGGATGAAGAAGATGATGAGTATGGTTTAATAATACTAAAAGCAGTCGATGAGGATGGGGAAGAGATACTCGTATCAATTGATGATGATTCACTTCTTGATGATTTGTGCGAACGGTTCATAGAGCGAATGGTTGAAGAAGACTAATTATACTCGCGAGTATACATCAATAAGTACAATATCCCTGCTTTGTTAGTGATAAGCCTATTTAAACCTACATTACTTATAAGGGATGCCGGACTCTTCACGTGAATTGCAGGCCTCCCGAACCGTGTATATCACGGTTTGGATGTTGGAAGCGCGCAGCATGAAGGAGGCGACCCACCTGTCCGTACGGTCAGGTTATTAAGGGGCTTACACGGCACGGCGGGGGTAGAAAAGACCATGCATAACACCTACCATAATCAAACGGTATGTCCCGAATTTTTCGCTAGAACGGGTCTCATCGCCATACATACGCGAAAAATCCGAGACATACCGCTTGATTACGGCTAACATGGGACTGGTGAAAAAAGGCGCAAAAAATTACCAAATGCAACGATTTATCCTTGCATTTGGTTTTGTCTTGGGGTATAATAACCGCTGGTTTGCAAAGTCTAGCAAACCGCAGTTACGACAACATTATATGAAAAAGGATTGACAGACTTATGAGTGGTATGTTTGATAAGAAAACAGACAAGGCAAAAAGAAAATTAGAGCAAACACAGAAAGAGCAAACTGAAAAACGGAAGACGAGACGCACAGCAATCATTATAATTGCTGTACTATTAGTTGTTTCTGCGGTGGCAATAACATTGAACTCAAACTTTGTACGCCGCACGCTACCGGTTGTAACAATTGATGGTGTAAGCTTTACAACTGCTGAGTTTGAGTATTTTGTAAACGTAGAAAACATGGAACATGTGAACTTATGGTCTCAAATGGGAATGGAAGAAGCGTTGCCTGATCCTGAGAGACCGCTGTCAACACAAACATCATTTTTCGATGAAGATATGACTTGGGCAGATTACTTTATTGATGAAGCACTTACGACGTTGACAGAGCTGGTTGCTTTGTATAATGCTGCAAATGCGTCAGGGTTTGAACTAACTGAAGAGCAAATAGAAGCTATCGACGAGGATATAGAAATGATTGCATTGCAAGCTGCAATGTGGCAATTCCCGTCAGCGGACAGCCTTCTTCAGATACAGTTTGGCAATGCTATGAATGTAAGAGTTTACAGAGAGATACTTGAGTTTATATCTATTGCCGGAGCATATAACGAACATGTACGTGAATCTTTTGAATATAGTGAGCAAGAGCTTATTACTTATTATAATGAACATAGAGATGACTTAGATTTCTTTAATTTTAGACAAGTACTGGTTCAGGCAGAAAGTATTTTTGAAGAAGACTTTGAAAATGATGATATTTTTAGTGAAGCATTACAAAATGCAAGTAATGAGGCTCGTTTATCTGCTTATAATATTATAGAAGATGTAGAAAACGAAGACGATTTCATCGTAGCTGCAGGGGAATACAATGAATCATTTCACGATCCTGTTTTCACGATTCGCCAAACTCAAGGAGAAAATCTAGCTGATGATATACGTGATTGGCTGATTGATGATGCGAGGGATTATGGTGACACAGTAGTCATTGAAATGAATGAGGGGCAAAGTTTTTCAGTTCTATTCTACATTTCTCGTGATGATAACAACTACCAAATGGTAGGAATGAGACAAATTCTTCTTTCACGACCCTTTATAGATCCATCCGAATTCCTAGATGGTGAAGATGATCCTGCATATCTTGATGCTGTTGAATTAGCAGAGCAAGAACTGCATGCTCGTGGTGCACTTGTTCGCTCACTCTTTGAAACTGCTGGAGGGACTGAAGCAGCGTTATTAGAACTTATGGATGAACATTCTGATGACCATACAGAAGGTGGCTATTATCCGAATATTGCGATGGCAACATTCCATGGTACCGGTTTTAATGGAATGAGAGTGGTTACTGAGATTGAAGAATGGTTATTTGATGAAAGTCGTACGGTTGGTGACTGGGAATTAATTTATACAGAAGCTTTTGGTTACCATCTTGTATACTTTACAGGGTTTTACGATTTATTCTTTGAAGCAATGGCTGCGGATCTCATGAGAACAGACAATCACAGCGAATGGATAGAAAATCTGCACCGTGGTGTGCCTGAAAGAAATGCAGCGTTCTTCTTTGTTCAAGTGTAATTAATTATATCCACATAAAAGCACATAGGGGGCTATTGCAAATTGATGCAATAGCCCCTAATCAGTATTATTAAATTATGTACCACTTTAACCGAATAGGGCAGATATGACAGATGGTGTAAGTTCATCTCGATACTGTTCGACGAGATATTCCGGTTTGCATCCCTCTTCAACACCAAGTCTTTTCAACAAATTACTATATTCATTTGCAGGAAGTGCGGAAAGTTTTTTTGCTGTTAGCGCAAGCACATCATCGAGAACACTTTGTTCGGCTGAATATATCAACTTTTTGGATTGCTCGTCAGCCAGATTCGATAATTGCTCAACTCTGTTTTCAATTTCTTTTTTCCCTTTTTCCATATGAGATGAATAGGTAGCTTTTTCTTTTTGAGAATATTGAGAAATATATTTTTTGTTTTCGCTATTAGCTTTAATGGCTATTTCCTTACATTCTCTTTCAGATTCAATTTTAATATGTTCAAGTATTTTTTCCAAGCCCTGCATAGATTTTATAATTCCTTTCGATGTGCTTATTTTAGAAAACAATTTGTTTTTTGGCAAGTGGTTCGAAAACGCTACGACCGGCACTGCGAAGTTTTCCAAACAAATGCGGATGCTTTATATATACAGGAGCATACTCAGCCTCATCAGGCTCCGGATCTTCAATCTCCCATGCACACGTAAGACCGGAAAGTGCTGATGTAAGCTCTGACTCAAACTCAGCAGGCATCCATCCTATAAGCGTGTATGTATATTTTGTTGTTAACAATGTAAGGCTTTCAATATTAACTTCATAGGGTTCGAGATCCATAGTCTCGCGTTCAATGTAATTATCAAGTTCAGATAGATTAAATGCTATCTCAGGTTCCATAGGCTCAAAACATTCCAAATATATTAGCTCGCTTATTAAATTAACGACATCTGAATGCGAAATAATCATACTGATTTTTTTGATTGCAGCCATTATAATGACCATTCCTTTCGAAAATCTTTAGACACAAAGCGACCTTGAGAAGTGATGGTCATTTCGTGCATCTATTGCGCTTCCTCATGAGCGCAATTGGCAAATTCTCTCGTATAGTTTGAATTTATTCAAACTTATACGCTTTTAATCCTTTCAAAGATTCGTTCAGCAACCATTTCCATACGCTTTTCTGACCGTGCATGCATCGTAGCAAGACGATTTGCCGTTGATGAAGCTAGTTCTGATGCGGCTTCCATGGCTCTTTGATCAGCTGATTTTTTTAACTGTTCAATTTCGCGCTCGGCGCGAGTACGGGCTTCAGTTAGTGCTTTTTCGCCATCGATTTTTGTTTGCTCAATTGTTTCCTTTGACCTGTTGAGAATGATATACTTTAATTGATTTGCTTCATCTTCAGCAGCGAGTATTTTTTTTAAGTTGTCAGCTAGCATACTACCAGACATTCCTTTCAAATTGAAACTATAGAAATATGCATAAAAATAATATATTTTTCATGATAACATATACATAGTGAATTTGACAAGTATATGTCAATAATGTAAAATTCGTTAAGCAATAATAAATCACATATGGAATGGTGAGTTTGAATAAATTCAGACTTGCGTGAGAATGTGCCACTTTGTTCTCCCAGGGGGGAACCGCAAATTAATGCGCAGAGTGCCTATTCTTTATTCATGTTTGGAGCAGTACGAAAGGAATGGTCATTTACAATGGAAAAAAAACGGAAGAAGAGGTTCGGAGATAGACGTGATGGAAGACGTCTCCGAAAGCTCGATCCTTATAATGCAATGATTCCGTTCATCATGAAGGAGAAAAGTGAAGCTAGTAATTATTTTTCTGAAACAATCGAGATAACTGAAATTGAACGATTCTTAAGAAAAAAAAGGATAGATGGGTATCCAGGCATGGGAATGCTGCATCTCTTTATAGCAACGTATATAAGAACGGCTGCACAATATCCCGGAATTAATAGATTCTGTTCGGGTCAAAGAATATATGCCCGAGAAAATGTTGAGTTCATGATGACTATTAAAAAGCGACTAAGAACTGATGCAAGTGAGACATCAGTTAAGATTGCATTTGAGCGTAATGAAACAATAACTGATGTTTATCATAAACTAAATGAAGAAATAAATAAAGTAAGAAATGATGGAGACGAAACAAAAACAGATAAACTTGCGGCAAGTTTCATGAAGCTTCCGAGAGGCATCCTGAGATGCACGGTTGGATTTTTAAAATTACTAGATTATTTTGGAATGCTACCAAAAGTTATTCTTGATGGAAGTCCATTTCATGGTTCTGTAATAATGACCGATTTGGGTTCAATTGGGCTTCCTGCAATATATCATCATTTATATAACTTTGGTAATCTACCGGTATTTATAGCTATGGGTGCAAAGAAGAAAGTATATGAGATGGACTCAAAAGGAAATGTAAGTTCGAAAAGGTACATTGAATTTAAGTTAGTTGTTGATGAACGAATATGTGACGGATTTTATTTTTCACAGGCTTTCAAGGTTTTTAAAAGCTTGTTGAAAAGTCCGGAAATACTAGATCAGCCACCTGATGAAATTGTTGAAGACATAGAGTAAAATGGCGCAATAGCTACAAAGCAATAATAATGGGACGTTTGGAAGCCGATTCCTACTATACTCGCGAGCGAAAACATTTGCTGTTAATACGCTGAATATTTTGTTGATAGGCGTTGTGGCAAATTAGCAGTAATGCCAGTGGCCTTTCAAGAATTTGACGCAACGTATATCGGCAAAATACCAGTGTAGTGACGGCAAATGTTTTTGCTCGCGAGTATATATACGAGACATTTATTTGAAATGAAATCGCATCATGCAGGGGTCGGCATCCTTGACGACCCGTTTCGCTACACTATATTATTTTGAAATGTTATTAATCTTCTAATAGCAACCTGTTAAGCTCTTCCATAAAGGAGCTTATGTCGCGGAATTGACGATAAACAGAAGCAAATCTAACATATGCAACTTCATCGAGAGATTTTAGACCTCCCATAATCATTTCGCCAATATCTGTTGTCTTAATTTCACGTTCGAGTGAATTTTGTAGTTCTTGCTCAATCTCATCAGCGAAATTAGAGAGTTCTGCGAGGGATACAGGGCGCTTTTCGCATGCTCTAAGCATTCCATTAATAACCTTTTGTTTATCGAATGTTTGCCTACTGCCGTCTTTTTTCACAACAACAAGAGGTAGCCGTTCCATGATTTCGTAAGTGGTAAATCTTTTATTACAACTCAGGCATTCACGCCTTCTACGAATAGTTGCGCCTTCCTCGGCAGGTCGAGAATCGACAACCTTGCTTTCATAATACCCACAAAAAGGACATTTCATTATATTGCACATTCCTTTCAGATTAACTTTAGTACTACGTAAATAAAATGGCGCAAGAAAAAGCTGATTATTTTGTTTATGAAGTACTCTATATCAATATATTGTGTGCAGTATAACATAATGCACTAAACTTTGTATACACTATTTTCGGGATTTGAAAAATATTCGATAAATTCATCTTTTGAGTACAGTATATTCAGTACATCTAAAAGCCCGTTTGTTGGTAGACGCTCAGGAAGCTGTAATTGTTTTAATAGTTCTCTTCGTTTCAGTGAGCTATGAACTTGTCCTGTCAGTCCAAGTTCGAACAAATCAGCCTTTGTTATGCGCGTATTTGCAGATATTTTAGGAAGAGCTTCATCTGTAAAAGTAGCACCAGCCAATGTTAGAGCTTTAATAATGGCATCTTTACTCATGCTCTCGACCCCAAGCTTGCCTTCTTTTGATTGAACTTTTTTTCGCTTCTCTTGTCCTTTTATATCAGGGATATATGCATGCTTAATATTTTTGTTTCCAAGTATATCTTTCAATCGCCCACGAATAAAGAAGCCTGCTTTATCATTATCTGTAAGTATAATAATGCCACGCTTTTCTGCAAGTTTACGAAGTAGCGTAACTTTATCTGCATTCTTAATAAAGCCAAAGCCTGATGTCTCAATTATTGTTGCATCAACGACCTGGCTTACCCTATTTTTATCATATTGTCCCTCAACGACGATTACTTCATGTACTTGCTTCAAATGAATGACCATTCCTTTACTATTATAGTTTCCGACTGCACAACATCGTCATTGCGGCCTCCGAGCCGCAATCTATTAGAATCAAACTTTGTAATAGATCCCGGGTCAAGCCCGGGATGACGAACGAGAACTTTTCAGTGACCTCTGATAAAAGAATTTCCTGCATTACACCAACGCCAATTTTGTTACCAGCTCAATCATTTGTGACTCGGGATTAGTGGAAGTGCTATTTAGTTCTAGTGCAGTTGCAGCACAAGCTAGAACAGCTGCGCGACATTCAGAAAGCTTGGCTTTGTTAGCAGTATTCATAAGCATCTTTGCTTGAAAATCAAACCTTATGCCGGTGAGTTTCATTAATTTCGCTTTATCTAGATTGTTTTCAATGCAGATTCTGGCAGCTAGTAGTTGACGCATTTTTATCGATACACTGGAAATAAGTCTGTGCGGGACTTCTCTCATTTGGAAAAGCTCATCAAGTATCTGCAATGCTTGTTTACTATTACGACTAGCGAGTGCATCTGCGAGCTTGTAGACAACTGTATCGAGAACAGGTGTAACAACTGTATCAATATCTTGTTTTGTTATCATTTCGCTCTTTGAATATGCAGCGACCTTCTCAATTTCACCTTTAAGATTTACCATCAATCCACCTGTAATAAATGATAGATACTCTGCGTCATGTGTGCTGATGTTTTTTCCGGCATCTGCAAAATGACGCTTTATCCATTTTACAAGCCTGTCTTGACCTTGTGCGACAAAATCTATAACATTCATATGCTTGAGCAATTCTTTGTTTAACTTTTGTCGACCGTCAGGCTTATACTCAATTGTGTTAAACACAAAAACAATACACACATAATCAGGTAAATCGGCGAATATTTTACAAAATCGCTCTCTAGCATCGCCCTTAAATAAATTAAAATCATGTATCTCGATAAAGGTTTTATCCGCAAAAACAGGAAGTGTATCTATGGCATTTTCAAGCAAATCTACTGTAAGCTTGCTACCATCGAAATAATTATAATTAAAACCATCAAGTCCATTTGGACATAACAATTTTCGCATGCTGCCAAGACTATGCTCTAGCAGATAGCGTTCTTCGCCGTGAAAAATATAGAGTTTATCAACATTACCATCTCTTATCGAAGATGCAAGTGTATCGTAATTATTTTTTTTACTAATTATTCTTTCCTCCATATATGGGCGTTAGGTTTTTAGAGGTGCCCTAATAGTTACATGTCCATGTTCATCAGTTCTGTAAACAACAGCTCCAATACGAGCGAGACGGTCCAGCACTTCTTGTGCCGGGTGACCAAAGCTATTTCGTCCGACAGGAATTACGGCAATATCCGGCATTAATGCATCTAAGAGTTCGTCGGATGTAGAGTGCCGCGAACCATGGTGACCGACAACCAAAACATCCAGCTTCGGGAGTGTTGCGAATCTCAACAGTGCTCTTTCAGTTGAAGATGCCATGTCGCCTGTGATTAACGCTGTAACGTCGCCTATGGTTAGGATACTGATTCCTTGCTCATTAGAATCTCCCACTCCCATTGGTGGATACAGAAATATAGTAGTATCATTATTATCGCCAAGTTCAATGCTTAGAGTTTCTGTTACGTATATTATATCAGTTCCTCGGCTTCTTGCAAGCTCGATTATACCATATGCAATAAAATCTCCTTGGGGATCGGGAATTGCAAGTACTGAAATGGACATTCTGCTAAGTAAAAACTCCACGCCATTCGAATGATCTGAGTGAAAGTGGGTTAGTGCGAGCAAATCAATTGATGTGCGCCCGATATTCATTAAAAATTCATGCACTATTTCACCCGGATTATTAGCAGTTATACTTCCACAGTCAACAACCATAGTAAAGTCATCAGATGTGACAACTACACTTAATCCTTGCCCAACATCCACAACAGTAATAGAGTTCGTGTCCACGATAGAAGATAGTGGGGTAACAAGTATGAGAATAAATAGCAGCATCAAAGAAATGCAAATGGGCAAAATATATTGCCGAAATCTTGCTTTTAGAAGCGGTAATGAAGAAAACATAACGTAAACATAGGCAAGCCACAACATTATATGTGCGTTCGTGGAGTAAACGATAGAAAATGGTATGGTAGCGAAAGCGCGTGCGATATATATGATATAACGAGCTGCTTGTGAAACAGGAAAGGCGACAATACTACCGAGTATCGGTATTACAAAGCTAAATAATACTGCAACCAATCCTAATGGAAAAACGAGTGACACTGCACCAATTGTAAGCAGGTTGGTCAGCGGTGCAATAATAGATACATGACCAAAATGTATTGCAGTTAACGGAATTGTGAATATGAGAGCACCAATTGTTGTAGCTAAGTTTGATGTTACAAAGTTTAGTGTTGCTCTTGGTATTTTTTTTCGAAATCGCCTATTACTCCGAAACGAGTCAAGTACAGTTGATCTGATTTTTGATGTAAATAAAATTATACCAAGTGTTGCACTAAATGAGAGGTGCAAGCCTACAGAAGCAATAGCAAATGGATTGAGAATAAGTAGAACCAAGAGCGCAAATGACAGAGATGTTATGCTGTCACGTTCACGTCGGAACAATGGTGCGCACAGGAGAAATATTTGCATAATGCCGGCTCGTGATACAGCGGGTGTGAAGCCGGTCATTGCCATGAAGAAAAGTAAAATAGGTATGCCATAAAATGAGAACAACTTTTTACTTCTGATAATTTGCGCAAGAAATCCCATCAGAAATGCAATGTGCATTCCGGATACTGATACAATATGAATTATGCCTGATGTTGATAATGAGGACGTGAGTGAGGTGTCACTATATAACTTATCACGTTTGCCCATGAGTAACGCTTGCATAAATGCGGAAATGTCTTCCGGGAATATTTCATCTATCCTCTGTGCAACCGCTTCTGCAACTCTTTTTGGTAAATACCGAATACTGTTGTCGAAATCTATTACCGAAAGATTTCCGGATACTCGTGCGGACAGGGGAATGCCTCTTGAGATAAGAGCATCAAATCTATCACCATCACTTGTGATATCGGTACGTTGAAATTGTGCAGTAACTTCAACGATGTCTCCGGGTTTTAGTTCAGCTTCATTATTAAAATATAATCGCACGTTCGTTGCTCGTTGTCCATCTAGTCGAAATGATGCATCAACACGATATCCACGTGTTCGCCTAGCTACAGGATAATCAGTTATTGTAACAGTTGTGGCCATAGTTTCTTCGTGTAGTGCAAAATATGGTTTCACGAAAATAGTCTCGTAAGTCCAAAACCAAAGAAAGCCAATTGCTACTGCTAATAAAGCAATTATTATACGTTTTCGATTATTGCCTGTAAAAAAGAAACCAGCAAGTGAACAAACAGCCGCTATGCCTCCACAAATCAATAGCCACTCATGTGCTGCTAAATATTTTGAAAGAAAAATAGCAACTGCAAAATAAAATGATATTATAGCAAGTTTGCGCATACACTTTACCTCCGCTTATCAGTAAAATGCTAACACAAACTTCTTACACATTTCAATAATCGTTTGCAGGGGAGAAGTGTAGAAAATTAAACGTTTTGTGGTTGATATTAAACGCCGCCCGCTGAGCTCAATAAAAATAGGCACACAAAATGTATTAATAATTTACTGAATATTTATTTACAAAACGATATGAGTGTGTTAGTATGAATTATATTTCACAAAACTTTACATCAGCTGTTAGCTGTATGAAATTTAAATATGCATTTTTGCGAAATCATCATCCTAATACTGTGTGATTCATGTGCCAATGGGATAATTACCACATAAATATGGTACAGTATTGCCAAATGTGGACGAAATATGAAAAATAATTCAAAAAGGTATTGCATTTATGCATTTAGATGACATAATCGCACTTGTAAATTTATGAAGCTCTCGTATCATATCCGAATTAATCACTTATTGCTTGTTGGAAGGTTACTCCTACTTAAGTTAGGGGTTTTACGAGTAATATGAGAGGGATTAGTATATTATGATATTCATTCACAAACCACATAGTAGTAACAAAATTAAAAGAGACACTAAGTCTGATTGTGCGTTGGGCGTAGTGTCTCTTCTGATAGTTGTTGTGTGAAAAGAAGCTAATAAAATGATATAACCAAATTATGACATAATTAATAAAATAAATAATTATAACAATACGACAAATTTTATTTGATATGGCAATATCAGAAGGAGAAAATAAATAATGGGGACAATTAATATTAATCACGATGAGATGAAACATTTTTCTTATATCAAAGAGATTGGTTCGATAATGTCAAATGTTTTGTATGATGCAGAGAAAGATTCGCCGAAAGGTGATTCGTCTTTTTTGAATTTTCGTAATCGAGTTGTGCCCCATATATATGGAAATGGACTCGAATTTTCTTTTGAAATTGATTATTCAGTACAAAAAAATGAAATTACTTTTTGGGATGAGACGAGTAATGACGATTAAATAACAACTGTGTTTTCGCGAGCTTATCACAAAAATGTATTTAAAAGGGTGATATCTATATCGAAACGCAAAAAGAGGAGAGCCATCAACTGGTATCTCATTGCATTAACATGCAGTTTCCCTCCAAGTGCCATGGCATTGGCTTACCTTTATAACTTGGATATTTGCTGGGCAAATGCATGCTTTCAAAATATTCCTGTGTCTGTAGTCAGATTGCAGTCTGCTATTTTTTGGACCATAACTGCTGGCTACTTAGGTTTATCCAGCCTATTACTAACTTATATGCATATAAAATTAGAAAAATATAACAATCATTTGCGTTGTTTATGTATTGATGGCAGTGATCAAAATAATAATAAAAAGACTATATTGAAAAAGCATTTTTGTTTACCATCCTACAAACGCGTTTTCATTAAATCAATATTATTCTTTGTTTTTGCATTCGTTTCTTTGCTCGTAACTTATTCGACAGAGCGTGTGTTTTTGTCTCTAGTAATGTTAGTTATATACTTATTAGTTATAATATTTCTACGGTTTGCACTTTTACGTCGTCTATTTTATAAGGATACGAAACTTTGGTACGAATTCCTCTGTATTAATCAAAAAACGGATAACGATGTTGATGATAATGGTCTAGCATTAAATATTTTCGATGAAATATTGATTAATACTCCTTCAGTAGTCGATTCTAAAGAAGGACATTATCCTCTCGCAGTGATGGAATTGGCAATTGCTATGGAACGTTGTGTAAGTGAGAATTCTTCAAAGCAATGCTGTATTGCACAATGTGGCTCTAGTAAATGTATTTCATCGAAATGCTGTTGCGGTTTTTTAGATGCATTCTATAATCGAGTATACAATCATGCTATGGCCATAGTCAATGGTGCTGCTAAAACTGTAGTAGAAAAAAGTAATTATGACCACTATCGTGCGAGAACATTAGAACTTACAGAAAAGCAATGTAAAGAAAAAATGATTAAGTGCTATTCAATTCAAAAACTATTTAGTGAAAGTAGAGAGTTGAAGCGCTTCATTCTTGGCTACACAGCCATTTTCAAAGCTATAAATGAACGCACTAGCATACGAAATGAATATCATAAAAGTTGTCATGGTAACATTTGCCTTCATGGACTAAATGGTGAAATGACGATAACTAAAAATTATAGTCAACACGACTTTTTAATAAATAGTGTTAATGAATGTATTGATAGAGATATTGATGATTCAACTAAGTATAAAAATTTACTTGACGAACTAAGTCGGATATTATGGTGCTATGTTTGCATAAAAGATGCAGGCGGACGTAGATATATTTACAACAAATTGCGTATAAAGTCGCAAAATAAATTCATATTATGTATACTTGATGTAATTGATGAAAAATGTAGTGTACCTGATGCTCCACCTAGTGTACCACACACTCGCGCACAAATTGAGATTGCACACAGTTCGTTACAGCCGTCAACCATCAAACCATGACTCAATTATTATACCACTATTATACCACTGTATCTTGATTGTTGTGTGTACACAGAATACAAATAATGAGTTGTAGTTTATTGAAACAGTGCAAATTAGAATAAACTACCACAAGCTCACATAAGATATCAATGAAATAATTATCTAGGCTTAAAAATGAACTCGATTTTTTGAAAATATACTAATGGGAGATATTATCCATGTTTAAGTTTAATACGAGTAAAGACTATTGTGAGTTTGATGGAATAGTTCTTACTTTTGAAAAGGGTTCGGAATCTTGGGGGAAGTCAAGCGAGACATTGTCTTTCCAGACATTAGGAGATTTTGATCGCTTCACTGTTACACCGATATCGATAGAGGGCTTCTCAGTTGAATCTTCCGAAGCATACTTTAGTAGAATAAATGAAATTACTAAAAAGAGCAATGTAATTAAAGAAAGTGATGCAAATCACCATCTCCTAGGTTTTACGATGATGGACGAAGAAGACAACAGCAAGAAATTTTGGGATATAAAATCTAATTACACATTTGTATCACTCGTTCAATTTGGACAAAACTTCTCGTCAATCGAAAAAAGCTTCAAGTCATTGAAGCTTCGTCTTGATAAAAAGAAAGAAGACCTTGAAGAAATTGGTGTATCCTTTGACTACTTTGTTTATCTCAGTCTCGATATCAGCGACTTAATTATTTTTATTAAAACGAATGATCTAAAAACTGTGCGAAAATTTATCATAAATATCAGGAAAACATTTGAAGATGATATTTATAGTTATTCACGTGCTGGACTAAATGTACAGCAGTTGCTTACCTCTAATGAATTACTGGACGAAGTCACAATTTCTGCTACAATAAGCACACCTGAGAGATTTATACAGTGGATTAAAAAATGGGAAGATAGATACAGTGACCGTATTACTGTGTTTGAAAAACTTGGATATGAAGATTTCTATATACGCTTTAATAATATAAATATGAGTGAAATTGCATCTGAGTTAAATGACGGTCTACTTTCTCCTGCAAAATTTGATGAAGTGAACTCTTATGGATATATTGATGCTATTATAAGACCGCGCGTCATGTTTTATTCGGAATACACAAAAGTTGAAGATGGTCGTATACGAAAACCAGATTTGAGTGAAACTATTTTTACTAAATACGAAAACGCTAGAAAACAAGGACTAAATAAGCATATAAGTGATTGTATGGATTATGCATTACTTGATATGTTTAAAGCTGTTGGAATGCTCGAAAAAAATTATTTTGCACGGGATGTTGTTTGTTGCATAAATTCTTCATTTAATAAATTTATCTCAGAGTTGGAGTCTGAAAACAAACGTATTGACAGTATGCTTGGCTCAGAGCCTGGCTATAATTCGCTAAAGATAAATCGAATGGAGCTATATACATCATTAACAAAATATTTGAATGCTAATATGTCTTTGATTCAAGGGGCACTTCAGGCTGAAAGAGTCTTTTTTCAAGCACCTGGTTTTAATATTAAATTATTTGATTTGCAATCAAAGCTCGTTGTATTTTACATGACATACGTTAAACAACTTAAACTCGTGCTTAGTGATAAGAATCCAGGTTTCGATGTTGTTTTTAACATCGGTTTGCATCATCAAATAACTATGAATGAATTTTTTAGTATCGATAATAGTGCTGAGAGTTTTGACAATGGTGCTTTAATTGCGATTAATATACCAATTTCATCATTATACAAGCCGAGCTGTTTAATGCTACAGTTAACGCATGAAATCGCACACATAAGTGCTAATGAGTTTCGTTGCCGTACCGAAAGGATGCGACAAATTGTTTTCGCCGTTAGTAAACTATTTGCCGATAATGTGTTTGTGAAAGCTATGTTGTCACCAGGTGATGATAAATGGACTTATTATAGCAACATTTTATTTCCAACCCATGATGTTTGCCGAGATGTTCGTCAGTTTATTCATGAACAGGTATTTGAACATATGGTGAGCATCCTGGAGAAGTATCAACCACAACCCCTAGATAATAATGAAATCGAGTTTTACTTGACTGCTCGCAAGATGAAAAATACGTTAGAGAAAACTTTGCTTGAGTTTGTTAGTCAATATCATATGGAATTGTTCTTGCCGAAAATATGCGATAAGATTTATAAACTTAACAATCCGATTAGTGATGACATGAATTACTTTATGAATGCGATTAGTGCGTTTGTTTGTAAAGTTTACCAATCGTCGGGAACAACAGTTCTTTATGATATATCTCCGTTTACTGGAGTTGTTTCCCTTATGGAAGAAAGTTATTCTGATCTCATTATGCTAAAAACATCAAATTGTAATTATATCGAGTATCTTAGAAGTGTCATGATAGAGATGAATAGATTTTTTGAAGATAGTCCTGAATATGTGAAACATTTATTGCCAGATTATACGGTACAAAGAATTTGTTCTGTTCTCAAGGTTCAATTTGGTATAGAAAATATTTGTGATACTGTGCCCAACATTTTAGAGGAAATGGCTGACAATGATTTGGTTGATTTTGTCTTTAAAATAAATGAAGCCATACAGGGTGATTTGCATCTGCATAATACTTTGGTTCCTCATACAGTAGCGTATCTGCAAAAATGCAATAGAAAATGGAAAGATTGTTTTGATGATCCTCGTAGACAAAAGCATCTTAACGAAGTAAGGGCAACTTTTATGAACATGACCAATGCAAAAACCCTAAAAGAATTTATGACTAGCTTTATGAATACATATCAACTATTTTTCGATAAATATGAAAACATATAATATTTTGCTTAGTAAGTACGGTGCGTTTAACTTTAATAAAATATTCGGCACCATCTATACTGTTAAGCGACGAAATATGTTCACAGAGGAAATTAGTGGTGGGAATGACCACAAGCAAAATCACACACTCCTAATCAAACACAAAATTAATCTCATCCAACGTCAACTCAAATGCCGGTAGGAAGTTATCTATGAAATACTTTACTTCCGGCATTTCCATTTTTTCGAGTTTATCTTTTGATTGCTCTGCAGCTAATCGAAAGTCCATATTGCCGGTTTTTAGTTCCTCAATACATTTAATGTACGCCGCAAGTGTATCGGCCGCTTTTACAAGCGCTTTTGTTTCACACTCATCAGTGGGTGAAAGAATACTTGTATATGTATTTCTCATTTCTGCAGGCAGGGCAGATAAGAGTTTGTCGGAAGCGACAGACTCTACTCTTTTATATGCTTCGATAATTGCATTATCAAAGTATTTAACCGGTGTCGGCATGTCACCTGTAAATATTTCAGACGAGTCATGGAATAACGCAATTGACGCAGCTAAACCCGGGTCAATATCATATCCATAAATATCGCGTCTAATTACAGCAAGAGCATGAGCAATTACCGCAACCATGTGTGAGTGCTCTTGAATATTCTCAACTATATTATTACGCATAAGTGTCCATCGGGTAATATTCTTCATCCTTGAGATGAGTGCGAAAAAGCTGTATTTATTCTTCATACCATCAATTTCATCCTTTTCTTCTCATTGTTTAGACGCTAATCATATCATGACAGTTGCAAAAATGAAATTAAAACTTTTGTTCATAAAACTGTTAGCGAAAATGTGAAAATTTTCACTTTTGCATATTGACTTCTCAAACTATTGGTTGTACAATGTAGTTCCTGCTGGCAACTCGAGGCACAATATATTGTGTTTGGGTAAAAATGACAAAAACCCATACTAAACACTGATTTAGTCAGTGCTTAGTATTAGTTGCTCGGAGGAATTATTATCTCAACCGTTACTTTACTGCGGTTGACTGAAGGGGTGGCGCAATGCCTATTACGAACATTAAGAAGAGAGACGGAAGAGTTGCTGAATTCAATATTAGTAAAATATCTAATGCAATTTGCAGAGCATTTAGAGCAACTTACAGACCCGGAAGCGAAGAACTATCTGACAAATTAGCCGAGGAAGTCGTGTCAATATTGGAAGTAGAGGGAGAAGAAATCCCTGATGTTGAACATATTCAGGATATCGTCGAGAAGGTCTTAATGGATAACGGGTATATTGCTACCGCCAGATCATACATACTATATAGAAATGAACGCAATCGTGTTCGTCAAATGAGAACACGATTAATGAAAACATATGAAGAAATCACAAACACTGATGCTCGCAATAGTGATGTAAAGAGAGAAAATGCAAATATCGATGGCGATACTGCTATGGGCGTAATGCTCAAGTATGGCTCTGAGGGTGCAAAGCAGTTCTATAACATGTTCGTATTGAAGCCATTGCATTCCAATGCTCATGCAGAAGGCGATATACATATACATGATTTGGACTTTTTAACACTTACGACTACATGCTGTCAAATTGATATAATTAAACTATTCAAGGGCGGATTTTCCACAGGACACGGTCACCTCCGTGAGCCTAATGATATTGCATCATATGCTGCTCTTGCCTGTATTGCCATACAATCAAATCAAAATGATCAGCATGGCGGACAAAGTGTTGTAAACTTTGATTATGGTATGGCTGATGGAGTTAAAAAGACATTTGTAAAACTTTATCGCCAAAACCTGGCAAAGGCACTCATGCTTGCAAAGCAAATTGACGATCCCGAAGATGATCTCAAAAAAATGATAGAAGATATAAATAATGAAAATACGCTACTTCCAACCTTAGAAGATAATGAAGAATATTTACGTCTAGAAAAACCAGAACTCATAAAATTATTTGGCGATAATGGCGATATTAATCAAATTCAAGAAACCGCAATGCACTTTGCAAAAAAAGAAACAAATCGCTCTACATATCAGGCAATGGAGGCATTGATACACAATCTTAATACAATGCATTCAAGAGCCGGTGCACAAACCCCGTTTTCCAGCATCAATTACGGTATGGACACGTCTCCCGAAGGACGTATGGTAATGAAAAACATCATGCTTGCAACGGAAGCTGGTCTTGGCAATGGTGAAACACCAATTTATCCTATTCAGGTATTCAGGGTGAAAAAAGGTTTGAGTCTCGAAGAAGGAGACCCAAACTATGACCTGTTTAAATTGGCTTGTCGTTGTAGTGCGAAGCGTTTATTCCCAAACTTTGCATTTGTAGATGCTCCATTTAATTTAAAACACTATAAAGAAGGCATCAAAGAAACTGAAATTGCATACATGGGTTGCAGAACTCGTGTAATTGCAAATGCATATGATACTGACCAAGAAATTTGTAATGGACGAGGAAATCTATCCTTCACGTCTATAAATTTACCGCGACTTGCAATAAAGGCAAATGGAGATATTGAGAGATTTTTTGAAGATTTAGACTATAAAATGGATATGGTTGTAGAGCAGTTACTTGAGCGTTTTGAAGTACAATGTAGAAAACGTGTATATAACTTCCCATTTCTAATGGGACAGGGCGTTTGGCTTGGTTCAGAAAATCTAAAGCATGATGATGAAGTTCGTGAAATTTTGAAGCATGGAACACTCACAATTGGATTTATTGGTCTTGCGGAAACCTTAAAAGCCTTAATTGGAGAACATCATGGAGAAAGTGAACGTGCACAAAATCTTGGTCTCGAAATAATAGGTCATATACGCTCAAGATGCGATAAAGAAACAAAAGATCGCGGATTAAATATAACTTTGATAGCGACTCCGGCGGAAGGATTATCAGGCAGGTTTGTAAAAATCGACCGTTCACGTTATGGTCGCCTTGTTGGAATCACGGATAAAGAATACTACACCAATAGTTTCCACATTCCGGTAGATTATAAAATAAGTGCATTTGATAAAATTAAGATTGAAGCACCTTATCATGCGTTAACAAATGCAGGACACATAAGTTATGTGGAAATGGATGGAAATCCGCTTGACAACCTTGAGGCATTTGAGAAAATAATTAAATTCATGCAAGAATCTGGAGTAGGCTATGGTTCTGTCAACCATCCTGTTGATAGAGATCCTGTATGTGGATATACTGGTTTTATTAAAGATGAATGTCCAAGCTGTGGACGAAAAGAAGATGATGCTGATCTACCGGGATTTGAGAGAATTAGACGAATAACAGGATATCTCGTTGGAACGGTCGATAGATTTAATGATGCCAAACTGGCAGAGGTAAACGATAGAATATTACATCGTATGCCGACATCTGTTGACACAAGGTAGCTTATATATGAGAATAGCGGGACTAGTTCAAGATTCAATTGTGGATGGACCGGGGCTAAGATTCGTCGTATTTGCACAAGGTTGCCAATTTCGTTGCGAGGGATGTCACAATCCTGATACATGGGATTCAAATGGCGGAACAGAAGTATCGGTTGAGGACTTGATTAAGGATATGCTTTCTAATCCACTTACCGATGGGCTAACATTATCGGGTGGCGAACCGTTTGAGCAGGCTGCGGACTGTATAAGTCTCGCAGCTGCTGCGCGTGACAATGGACTGAATGTTTGGATATTTACCGGAAAAACATTTGAAGAGTTACAAGAGGAGTCAAAGGACAATTATTCGATAGCAAAACTAATGAAGTTGACAAATGTCTTGATAGACGGTAAATTTATATTTGCACAACGAACACTTTCACAAAAATGGTGTGGTAGTAAGAATCAACGTGTTCTTGATGTTCCAAAAAGTCTTAAAACTGGAAAAGGGGTAAGGTATGAGTAAGGTAAGAATAAAAGAGTTGTTCCAAGATAAAGAAAAATATTCCGGTTCTCAAGTGACGGTAAGTGGTTGGGCAAGATCGATACGTGATATGAAAGCGTATGGTTTTATTGACTTAAATGACGGGACTTCATTCAAAGGAGTGCAGATTGTACTTGAAGAAAATAATGTTCCTAACTTCAAAGATATTGTCAAGCAAAATGTTGGTGCAGCATTGGTTATTACCGGAACATTAAAAATTACTGACGGGGCGAAGCAGCCGTTTGAGATAGTCGCAAATGAAATAATTGTAGAAGGCGAATCTACCCCAGAATATCCGCTACAAAAGAAACGACATTCGCCGGAGTTTCTACGAACAATTGCTCACTTGCGTCCAAGAACAAACTTATATAATGCCGTGTTCAGAATACGTTCTGTTACTTCACATTTAATTCACAGCTTTTTTCAAGAGCGCGACTTTGTTAATGTTCATTCTCCAATTATAACTTGCAGCGATGCCGAAGGTGCAGGGGAGATGTTCCATGTCACAACATTGGATTTAGCTGATGTGCCAAAAGATGAGGATGGAGCTGTTAATTATGGTGAGGATTTTTTTGGTAAACAAGCGAGTCTTACTGTATCAGGACAACTAAATGCAGAAGCATATGCCCTTGCCTTTAGTAATGTATATACATTTGGTCCGACATTCAGAGCAGAAAATTCAAATACACCGAGACATGTGGCTGAGTTTTGGATGATTGAACCTGAAATTGCTTTTGCGGATTTAACAGATGATATGCAACTTGCTGAAGATATGTTGAAATATGTAATAAGCGGAGTTCTTGATAAATGTAAGGATGAATTAGAGTTTCTGAATAACTTCGTTGATAAAGGATTGCTTGAGAGATTAAATACGATTGTTAATGCAGAGTTTGCACATGTAACATATACCCAGGCAATAGATATACTTCTGGAGTGTGGTGAGCAATTTGAGTTTCCGGTTTATTGGGGTTGTGACCTTCAAACAGAGCATGAGCGTTATCTAACCGAAAAGCACTACAAAAAACCTGTCTTTGTGACAGATTATCCAAAGGATATAAAGGCATTTTATATGCGTTTGAATGACGATGGGAAGACTGTTGCTGCTATGGATTTACTTGCACCGGGAATAGGTGAAATAATTGGTGGTAGCCAGCGTGAGGAGCGCCTGGATGTACTAGAAAAGCGTATTGAGGAAATGGGTCTCGACAAGGAAACGTATTGGTGGTATCTTGAGCTTAGAAAATACGGTGGCACTAAGCATGCCGGATTCGGTCTTGGGTTTGAAAGGCTGCTTATGTATATTACAGGCGTATCGAATATAAGAGACGTATTGCCTTTCCCAAGAACAGTTGGCTCATCTGAATTCTAGGTAAACAGTAATTAAATCTGCCCGAAGGATTTGTGGGGTGTTTTTTGACTGTTATTCGGGTTTTGAGGGCGAATAGCTGTTGATATTTAACCGAAAAAATAGTACTTGTAAAGGATAAGTATTCAAAAAATGAAAGATGTTGTTCACTCTCTTGATGTTAAGCATACATTAAAGGGGCTGGAAGCAGACCGGAAAAATGGTCTTAGTGTTGGTGAAGCAGAAGAGCGTTTGGCACAAAATGGTCCAAACAAGCTCCATTCACCTCCGAAAAGATCGATATTTCTACGAGTGCTTGACCAATTTAAAGATTTTCTTGTTTTAATTCTTATAGCTGCCGCTATTATCTCCGTTATAGTCGGTGATGGGTTAAAAGATGCTATTATAATTGCTGCGATATTACTAATTAACATGGTCATTGGGATTACACAAGAAAATAAAGCTGATAATGCCCTAAAAGAGCTTAAAGATATGTCAAATCCTAAAGCAAAGGTAAAAAGGGATGGGCAAGTAATTAAGATTGATTCATGTGATGTTGTAGTAGGAGATATTGTTATTTTAGACGCGGGTGACTATATTCCTGCAGATATTAGACTTATCGAAACTATTAATATGAGAATTGATGAAGCATCATTAACCGGTGAGTCAATCCCTGTAAAAAAAGATGCTGCGAAGATTTTAGACGCTGACGCTGTTCTTGGCGACAGGGTTAACTTGGCATTTTCGGGCTGCATAGTCACATATGGTAGGGGAGCAGGTGTTGTTTATGCCACCGGTATGGATACAGAAATGGGTAAGATTGCTACACTTCTGGATGGTACTGACGAGGGTAAAACACCTTTGCAAGAAAAACTGAATTCATTAGCAAAATCTCTTGGGATTCTCTGTATTATAACCTGTGCACTCGTTTTCGCAATTGCGATACTTTATAACTTGATTGGTTTTGGTGATCACCGTGATGTAGTTGAAATGCTGATGGTAGCAGTGTCTCTTGCAGTTGCAGCTGTACCGGAGGGGATTGCTATTGTGGCGACAGTTATATTGGCTATTGGCGTTCAAAAAATGGTCAGAGCACATGTGATAGTTAAGCGACTTAGAGCTGTGGAAACCCTTGGTAGTACAACAGTTATTTGTTCTGATAAAACCGGAACACTAACGCAAAACAAAATGACAGTTGTAAGAGTGTGTGACCCGGAAAGAAGTTATGAAGTGACCGGCGTTGGGTACAAGGGAAAAGGGCTAGTTGTTTCAGATGGTATGATGTCCAGAAATATCTCTTTAATGGCAGAAATAGGCATTCTGTGTAACGATGCGGTTTATAATAAAAAGAAATCAACAATAATCGGAGACCCGACTGAAGGCTCAATGTTGGTTTTTGGTGCAAAACTCGGTTTATCTAGAAAAACCATGAATGAAACTAATAAGCGTATACAAGAAATACCATTTGATTCAGATAGAAAGATGATGTCCACGTATAATCTTTGTGGCAACAATGTAATAATGAATACAAAGGGTGCTCCTGATGCAATTATCAGTCGATCATCAAGTGTATATCTTGATGGTGTAATTGTGCCTATGACAGAGGCAATGAAGCAGTATTTAACTGAGCAAAACGAGCTGTTTGCATCTCAGGCACTCCGTGTGTTAGCATTTGCATATAAGAGATATGAAAGTGCGAATGCCATTGACAATGTTGAAGATGATTTAACATTTGTCGGTATGATGTGTATTATGGATCCACCGCGTGAGGAAGTAAAAGCTGCAATTGAGCAATGTCATAATGCTAAAATTAACGTAAAAATGATAACGGGTGACCACAAAACATCTGCATCAGCAATAGCTCGTATACTGGGTATTATTCATGATGATGCTGAAGTTCTTGATGGGAATGCACTTAATGAGCTTACCGATGAGGAGCTGGTGGAAAAGGTAAAAACTGTAAACGTATTCGCCAGAGTTTCGCCCGAACATAAAGTGCGTATTGTTACAGCAATCAAAGCTAGTAATAATATCGTGGCAATGACCGGCGATGGTGTTAATGATGCACCATCATTAAAAAGAGCTGATATAGGCATCGCAATGGGCATTACGGGAACAGATGTAACCAAAGAAGCTTCTGATATGATCTTAACTGATGATAATTTTGTAAGCATTGTCAATGCTGTCGAACAAGGTAGAACAATATATGGAAACATAAGAAAGGTTACAGGCTATCTATTAGCATGTAATATTGGAGAAATTCTCGTAGTCCTCCTAGGGATAATATTTGGGCTGCCGGTACCTCTCGTTGCTACGCAGCTTTTGTTTGTAAATTTATTAACCGACGCTTTGCCCGCGTTTGCTTTGGGAATGGAATCAAAAGAACCGGGTGTAATGAACAGAAAGCCGAGAAACCCTCAAGAGGGTATAGTTAATCGAAGAACGATGAAATCTGTAATTATGAGATCCATATTCATTTGTGTCGGATCTTTTGGTGCATTCTTGTTTGGGCTTTTCGTTGCAGTAGCACCAGAGGGTGTGAGTCAACATGTTGTAGCAATGAGTATGTGCTTCTTTACGTTAGTTGCGAGTGAACTTCTTGTTGTTTATCCGTCAAAATCGGAAAGATTTGTTGGATTGAGTTCCAGACTTGTGAATAATAAATTACTAAACCTGGCTACATTAGCTGCATTGTTTGTGCTAGTCCTAGTCATGTATGTGCCGTTTTTGGGCGATCTGTTTTCTGTTGTTCCATTGAGTTTAACACAACTTATTATCTGCCTAATTTTGGTAGCATTAACAATCGTCGGATTCGAGTTATCTAAGATTAATGTAACCAAGAATGAGCAATAGCAGTTATTCAAGTTCGCTTTAGACTTCTAAAGTCGAAAAACATCAGCGCCCAAGCGAAGCGTAAGTGGCGGGTATGATAAATATCTATTTGGCAATAGTGTAAAATATTATGGCAAATTAATATAGCAAATAGATAAAATATATGATATACTTTCGCTTATGAAAAAGAGTATTATTGCGTATTTTTATTTAGGTTGTATGTGTATTGCCTTAATTCCGGTTATGGTGTACATTTATTGGCCGCTGGCATTTATTTATTTACTGCCGGCAGCAATATTCTTTTATTTGAGTAGAGAGTTAATTTCTACTTTCATTAAGAACTTCATGCCAATGGTAAAGCAACTTATAAAACAAGTACAAAATTATAAAGATGGTGGAGAAAAACAAGCAAAGAGAATGAATATTACAAAAGTATCTAGTGGAAATGTTGATAATAACATAAAAATTGAAAAAGCAAGTGATATTAATGAAGGTCTAACTTTAGACAAAGCTACTACTAGCAATAATAGTAAAATGAATTCGGCTACTATTGTTAAAGTAGATGCTGCTACTGAAGAGGCAAAAGCAGCGCAAATTGCGAAGGAGAAAGCCGAAGCAGAACGAATCGCAAAAGAGAAAGCCGAAGCAGAACGAATCGCAAAAGAGAAAGCCGAAGCAGAACGAATCGCAAAAGAGAAAGCCGAAGCAGAACGAATCGCAAAAGAGAAAGCCGAGGCGGAACGCATTGCAAAAGAGAAAGCCGAAGCGGAACGCATTGCAAAAGAGAAGGCCGAAGCGGAGCGAATTGCAAGAGAGAAAGCCGAAGCGGAACGCATTACAAAAGAGAAAGCCGAAGTTGAACGCATTGCAAAAGAGAAAGCCGAGGCAGAGCGAATCGCAAAAGAGAAAGCCGAAGCGGAGCGCATTGCAAGAGAGAGAGCCGAAGCAGAGCGACTTGCAAAAGAGAAGACCGATGCAGAGCGACTTGCAAATGAGAGAGCCGAGGCAGAACGGGCTGCAAACAAGAGAGCCGAAGCGTTGCAGCGTGCAAATGCGAAAACAGAAGCCGTTGCTTTGCAACTGGCAAAAGAACAAGATGAAGCGCTAAAACTTGCGAGTGAAAAGGCTGAAGAGTTACGACTTACTAAAGAAAAAGCAGATGCATTGCGTGTAGCCAATGAAACTGCCGAAAAAGATGCATTACAGCTTGCAAATGAAATAGCACAAGCATTACAACTTGCAAAGACGGACGCTGAAGCAGCGATGCATGCCAATGAGGAAGCGGAAGCGGAAGTCTTGCAACTTAATAAAGAAAAAACAGAAGCATTGCGACATGCAAACGATAAAGCAACGGCATTGCAACTTGCTGATGAGAAAGAAAAAGCATCTAAACTCGCTGATGAGGAGGCTGAAGCATTACGAATTGCAAGTGAAAAAGCCGAAGCGTTGCGACTCGCTAACGAAAAAGCCGAGACATCGAGAATTGTTAATGAAAATGCAAAAGCAAAGGCACTACAACTTGCTGTTGATGAAACAGAGGCTGTAAAGAGTGCTAAGGCGAAAACCAAGACGTTGCAATCTACCAATAAGGAAGCTGAAGTTGTGATATCACAACTTACAAAAGAGCATGAAGAAGCAATGAAGCTTGCAAGTGAGAAAGGCGAAGCACTACGACTTGCAAATGACAGAGCAGAAGCATTACGTCTGGCTCAGGAAGAAGAAGCGGAAGCATTGCGCATTACACAACAAAAAATGGAAGCATTGCGTATCGCTCAAGAAAAAGAAGCTGAAGCTTTGCGTGCAGCAGCAGCAGATGAAGAAGCAAAGGCAATAAGTGCTGCTAAAGCGCAAGCAGAAGCACAGCGCGTTGCTCAAGAGCAAGAAGCAGAAGCACAACGCATCGCTCAAGAGCAAGAGGCAGAAGCACAACGCGTTGCTCTAGAAAAAGAAGCTGAAGCGCAACGTGTCGTTCAAGAAACAGAGGCATTACGTCTGGTTGAAGAGCAAAAAGCACTGCGTGTAGCGCAAGAGCGCGAATCGGAAGAGCTACGTATTGCTGAAGAGAAAAAAGCAGAGGCATTGCGTTTGGCTGATGAGCAAAAAGCATTACGTATAGCACAAGAGCGCGAGCCGGAAGAGCTGCGTGTTGCTGAAGAGAAAAAAAATGAAGATTTACGCATTGCCAGAGAGAAAGAGACCAAAGCGCAGCATATTTTAAAAGCAGATGCGAAATTAACAGAGTTACTTGGTAAGCAGATGATGGGTAATGATGGAGGGTCAAGTAACCATAATGTTGGATTAAGCGAATCAAGAACTGACAAATCGGTAAATGAGTCGAAAGATGTCTTTAAAAGCGCAAAGATGAATTTCGAAAGTGCAAAGAGAGGATTGTTTAACGTTGTAAGCAATTCAAAAAATGCAATAACCTCTGTAAATTTACAAAGAAAACCGGAACTAACAAAAAGAGAGAAGCAAGAAACAGCAATAACTTTCAACGGTTTATCAAATAATGATGACAGATGGGCAAGTTCAAGCACTATTGATACAGCGAAACTTGATACATCTGGCAATGTTGATGATGTCAAAAAGCAGCTGGATAAATTAGACATGATCACCACTAGTGCGGTAGCCATTATGCTTAGTGATACAAAAGCAAAATCTGCATCGCCATACATAAAAACATTGAAAAGACCCGACATACGAATAATATTATTACGGTTCTTGCAGGATAGCTACTTTGCCACAGATATAGAGCAAATAAACGAATTGTTTAATAAATCATATTACAAACGACAAATTAATAGATATCTGAAGACAGTAACAACTTTCATTAAACGAGGAATTGGCGATTCGCTTCCTAAAAAAGCGCCTATGAATATGGCCGCAAAAACGAAAAATAATTTCATTGAAAAGCTTTGCGAATCAATCCATACGTTTGAAAATATTAAGTATATAACCGCATTGTCTGAGAATGAGGAAATATCCGAGTCCAGAAGAAGTTATAAACTTGATCATTTAAATGAAAACTACAAAGATGCAATGATTTATCTTTTAGATATGCTATTGACATGTACATGCATTACAAAGATGCTCTTTGTTGAACGAATGATACAAAACATGGATGAAAGCTCAGAATTTAATCAAATAATAAAAAATATGGCGCAATCAATTGATAATCATAATGATATAATTAATAGATCCAGACCAATTTATAAACAGTATTATCAATCAGAATTGGGTTATATAAATGGCGATGATTTATTGTATGGTATGGCGATTACAATAATGGTAAATCGCATAAGAAAAGTAGACGTAGATAATTCTAGGTTACTTCGAATTAACAAGAATTTTAACAATGCAAACGAATTTGCGCAGGATATGCATAAATGGCTTGATGAATTAGCTAGACATAGTGCAATTGACAATGTGGGAACACTCATTTTACAGAAAATTACACTAACAATTCAAGATAACTACGGACTTTTGACAATAGCTCTTCAAGAATTAACTAGTTGGGAGAGTCAATATAATCAGCGAGTACAGTATTATAAAAAAGAGCATGATAAAGAACGTTATCTAATGGGAATTTTTGAGGAAGAAGAGCCCGAAGAGCTAAAAGTAAGAGTGAGAAAATAGTGAGTATAATACTTCATTTTGTGCCTTATTCTCTTGCCGACAGATATATCTGTGGCAAGAGAATATTTCATTAGTGTTTCGGTATTAGCATAAGTAGAAAATTAATGTTTTTGGCAAATATTGTCGATTATTACGTTAGCGAGTAGCAGTATAAGGAGGTAGAACATGTTAAAAGAAAAAATATTAAAAGAAATCAGTGACAAAAACATTGAGTCATTGAAAACCTTACTTTCAGAATCAGAAGAATTAGAAATTCTACAAGCATTTTATGAATTATATCCTGAGGAGCAAGTAATAGTATTCAGATTGCTAAAAAAGAACAGCGCTCTTGAGTTGTTTGAGAATCTGGACACAGATAAACAACAAAACTTACTACGCTCATTTACTGATGACAAAGCGGTGGAGTATATCAATGAGCTTGCTCCGGATAATCGTGTTAAGCTTCTGGATGAACTCCCTGCAAAAGTAGCAAAAAAACTAATTAACTCTCTATCTGCCGAAGAGCGAGAAAGTACGAATGTGCTAATGGGATACGCGGCGCAAACCGCGGGGCGTATTATGACCACAGAGTATATTTCGCTTAACAGAGAGATGACAGTAGAATCTGCGTTAGAGAAAATACGTAATCAGGCAGATGACAAAGAAACTGTCTACACACTATATATAACCAGTCCGCGCAGAAGGCTGGAAGGTGTAATTTCTCTTAAAGATTTAGTGTTGGCGAAAGGTAATCCTCGAATCGAAGAAATTATGTCAAAAAGGGCAATTAGTGTGTCAACAGACACAGACCAGGAAGAGGTCGCACAATTATTAAAGGAACTTGACCTCTTGGCAATACCTGTTGTTGATAAAGAAAATCGTATTGTGGGCATAGTTACCGTTGATGATGCGATTGATATATTAGAAGAAGAAGCCACTGAGGATATTTTTGATCAAGCAGGTCTTGTTGATATAACGAATAATGAGGCTAATAGAAGTGAGGTTTTGGTACAAGGAAGCTTATGGTCAATTTGGATGGTGCGATTGCCTTTCTTACTTATTACCTTAGTTGCTGGATTTCTTGCGGGCTTAGTTATAGAGGGCTTTGAAGAAATACTTGAGTCAGTCACAATTGTAGCTTTTTTCATTCCACTAATTATGGATATGGGTGGAAATGTAGGCACACAATCATCAACTGTATTTGCTCGTGGTGTTGTAGTAGGACATGTAAAAGTAAAGCACTTTGCAAAGCATTTTGTCAAAGAAATTGGTGTCGGATTTAGTATGGGCATACTAATTGGAATATTAGCGTACTTTATAGTATCGTTTTGGACGGGCATGCCGCTACTTGGACTATCAGTTGCTCTGGCATTAATCGTAACTATGACATTAGCAGCGTTGCTAGGGTTCTTGGTTCCATTCGTACTGATAAAACTAAATGTAGACCAAGCTGCAGGATCAGCTCCAATCATTACATCAATTAAAGATATTGCAGGGTTGATGATATATTTTGTTTTTGTTAGCATCTTTTTAGGGAGTTTGCTTTACTAATAAGTGAAGCATGGATGGCAGGAAAATAAAAAAATTCGGCAATTGAAATTACGCGTAAACGCTGTATTCAGTTGGTGTTGTGTTGGTGTAATTAATATTAAATTAAATAAATTGAAAATTTATGTTTGACAAGCGGATGCTGATTTAGTATAATTGCATACGGAATTCACCGAGCCGGATAATTTGGGAGCATAGCTCAGCTGGGAGAGCACATGCCTTACAAGCATGGGGTCACTGGTTCAAGCCCAGTTGTTCCCACCAAATGGCCCAGTAGTTCAGTTGGTTAGAACGCCAGCCTGTCACGCTGGAGGCCGACGGTTCGAGTCCGTTCTGGGTCGCCACATTCTTCTTGGCATAATGCCTGCCAAGAAGAACATGCCTCTGTAGCTCAGTCGGTAGAGCAGCGGACTGAAAATCCGCGTGTCGTTGGTTCAATTCCGACCGGAGGCACCAAAAAGCCGTTATTGTGTGCTGAATATTAAATCTGTGTGCAAACGGCAATACGCGGGCGTAGCTCATCTGGTAGAGCGCCACCTTGCCAAGGTGGAGGTAGCGAGTTCGAGCCTCGTCGCCCGCTCCAAAAAGCGCCGCTTCTGCGGCGCGACGCATTTCTGGCGACATAGCCAAGTGGTAAGGCAGTGGTTTGCAAAACCATCATTCCCCAGTTCGAATCTGGGTGTCGCCTCCAAAAATATGACCCCTCAAAGTTTTACTATAAAAGTTAGACCTTGAGGGGTTTAAATTATTGAAAATTGATGGGGTTGCGGCTCGGAGCCGAGGTCGCTGACAAAGTGCATATTTTTACCTATCGTCATTGCGGCCTCCGAGCCGCAATCTGATAGAATCAAGCTTTGTAATAGATCCCGGGTCAAGCCCGGGATGACAAATGGGATTTTT
>WQWL01000020.1 GCA_009785345.1 Oscillospiraceae bacterium | reverse complement strand
TAGAGAGTAGTTTACGCAGACTCGAAGGTATCACGGATGCAGTAGCGATAGTTCAAACAAGTGAAGTCGGCGATAAAGTATTATGTGCATATGTGCAAACTGAAGAAGGACTTGACTTGGGCGGTGCTGAAATAGGCAGTATAGGTAGTACTGGTGTTGACAGTACTGATACTGACGATGCTAAACTAGACATAGCTGCTGCAAACGGTACTGAATTAGATGGTACTGAGTCAGGTGGTGTTGCAACGAATGTAGGTAATCTTGATGTAGAGCAAATCAAGATTCAGCTGCGTAATCATCTACCTGATTACATGGTACCAAGTCATTTTCTGAGAGTGACAGAATTTCCTGTGACAAGTAGTGGTAAGTTGAATATGAGAGCCTTACCTGAGATAGGAATAACCAATGTAAGAGAATATGTGGCTCCTACCACAGAGAGCCAAGAAGCAGTAGTCGGTATTTTTGAAGAAATGTTTGGTCTTGAGCAGGTAGGTATTAAGGATAGTTTCTTTGACTTAGGTGGCAACTCGCTGAAGGCGACATTGCTAGTTAATCAGATCGAACAAGCCTTGGGCGTGAGATTGGGAATCAAAGACATCTTCCAGGGAGTAACGGTAGAGGGTATTTGTTTAGCTTTAGAAGGTCTTGAGGGTAGCTATGAGCCGATTCCTCAAGCTGACGAAAAAGAGTACTATCCTATGTCATCTGCTCAAAAGAGATTGTTTGTTCTCAATCAAATTGAAGATACAGGCACCGCATACAACATGCCTACTGCATTGACAATCAAAGGCAAGTTAGATGTTGACAGGGCAGAGATCGCATTTAACAAACTCATCGAAAGGCATGAGGCTCTTAGAACAAGCTTTGGCCTTATGGGATCAGAGCCGGTTCAATATGTCCATGATGATTTAGAGTTAAATGTTGTTCATAAGGAATTAGCCGAAGCGACAAATATCGGTCAAGCAATGGAAGCATTTGTTCGCCCATTCGATTTAAGCAAGGCACCGCTAATTAGAGCAGAACTTGTTACAGTGGAAGAAGATGAGCATGTATTACTTCTGGATATGCATCATATAATCTCAGATGGAATATCAACAGAAATCTTGATGTCTGATTTCTTGTCGTTATACGCAGGAGAAGAGTTACCGAAAGTACGTGTGCAATACAAAGACTACACACAGTGGATGCTCGGACGTGATTTAAATACACAAAAATCGTATTGGCTGGAGCAGTTTGAAGATGAGATTCCTGTTCTTGAGTTGCCGACAGATTATCCACGACCTACGCTTCAAAGCTTTGAAGGTGCTGCCATTATAAGAAATCTGGATAAAAGTCTGCGTGACCACGTGTTGAACCTGGCTCAACGAACAGGTTCGACGGAATACATGGTGTTGTTGTCATCATTTATGATTGTTTTGAGCAAGTACAGCAATCAGGAAGATGTGGTAGTGGGGACACCGATATCAGGCAGAACCCACAGAGACACAGAAAACATGGTTGGCATGTTTGTTAACACCTTGGTAATGAGAGGCAAGCCCGAGAGAAATAAGACTCTAGCTGGGTTCATAGAGGAAATCAAAGAATTCAGCTTACAAGCATATGAAAACCAAGACTATCCATTTGAAGAGTTGGTAGAAGCCTTAAATTTACCACGTGATATGTCGAGAAATCCGTTGTTCGATGTGATGTTTACTTTGGGTGAGAACATGGAACAAAATCGTACAACAGTCAACGGCATCCAATTTGAGACCTTTGAAAACATAGATGATGATCCCATAGCAAAGTTCGATTTATCTCTGCTGATGACAGAATCGGACGGTGGATATGAAGTGGCGTTCGAATATTGCACGGATTTATTCAAAGAAGAAACCGTAAATTTGATTATTGACAGACTTGCCTATTTGCTGGGTCAACTAAGTGAGAAACAATCAAGCCTGATAGGTGATATCGAACTTGCGTTAGAAGATGAGAAGAGTAGAATTCTGAAGAATTTTAATGCAACAGAGATGGATTATCCAAATGATAAGACTGTCATAGAGCTTTTTGAGGAACAAGCGGCGAAAGCTCCTGACAAAATAGCCATGACCTTCGAAGATAAGCACATGACCTATGGCGAGCTAAATGCAAAATCTAATGCCATAGCAAAGACACTCAGGGACATGGGAGTTAAGCCAGGCGACTATGTTGCGCTTATGACAGAGCGTAGCATGGAGCTTGTCATTGGAATTTATGCAATCATCAAATCTGGTGGCGCGTATATGCCAGTTGATACGGAGTGCCCACCCGAAAGACTGGATTATATGCTAAAAGACTCGCAAGCAAAAGCGATGTTGACATACCAAGTGGATGTTGACATGAATTTACCGATAATCGATTTGGCAGATTCGTCTGTATACGATGGAAATGTTGAAAATTTGCCAATAGTAAATACTACCGAAGACGATTTGTGCTTACTGTACACATCAGGAACAACCGGTCAACCTAAGGGTGTAATGTGTTTGCACAAGGGGACGGTTAACCTCATCAGTTATTTGCAAAAATATTATCCAATGAACGAGCGAGTATTGCAAAAAACAACATACACCTTTGACGCGTCAATTGTTGAGATTTTCAGGTGGAGTTTGGTTGGGTCAAGTGGTCACTTATTGACACCTGGCGATGAAAAAGATTCTGTTAAAATGTGTGAAGTCATTGAGGCACACCAATTGACAGAAATGCAGATTGCACCGTCGATGTTAAAAGTATTTCTGGCACAAGTGGCAATGGATCCTCTGAAATACGGCAATATGCTAAAAAGTTTGCGCTATGTTTTTGCAGGCGGTGAGGCAATCAGCACCAATGATGTTAACATGTTTTATCAATTAGTCGGAGCATATAACAAGGATGCAGAGCTGGTAAATACATATGGACCGACAGAAACAAGTGTCGATGCTACTCACTATCTGCTGAGAGAAAACGAAAGAATCAGCTCAATTGGCAAGCCCATCGGCAATTACCAGGCGTATATCTTGAACGGAGTTGCGCTCTGTGGCATTGGCATGGTTGGCGAGCTTTGTATTGCAGGAGCCGGGGTGACAAAGGGATATTTGAACAATGCCGAATTGACTGATGAAAAATTTATCGACAACCCCTTTGGAACGGGTAAGCTGTACAGAACTGGTGACGCGACAAGATGGCTGCCCGATGGCAACATTGAATATCTCGGAAGAATCGACGAACAGGTTAAAATACGAGGTCTTAGAATTGAACTGGGCGAGATTGCGAGCAACTTACGCAATCTTCCGAGCATTTCCGATGCCGTGGTTATCGTGCAAACAGATGACCATGGAGAACAGGCGTTATGTGCTTATGTTCAAAGTGAAAATGAACTTGATGTAGATCAGATAAGATTTGAACTGCGGAGCAATTTGCCCGACTATATGATTCCTGTGCACTTTATGAGAATTGATCATTTTCCAGTGACAAGTAACGGCAAGCTAAATAAACGAGCTCTGCCTAAAATAGAGCTTACAACAACAAAAGTATATGTTGCGCCAATAACACCGATTGAAAAAGCGGTTGTAGCCGTTTTTGAGGAAATGTTCAAAATCAACCCAATCGGCATCAAGGAAAGCTTCTTTGAACTTGGTGGCAACTCATTGCGAGCAACCTTGCTCGTGAACCAAATCGAGCAGGCAACGGGTGTGAGATTAGGCATCAAAGATATCTTCCTTGGGGTGACAGTAGAGGGCATCTGTTTGGCTCTAGAGGATCTAGAGGGCAGCTATGAACCAATACCGGTAGCCGATGTAAAAGAATACTATCCAATATCTCCGTCACAAAAATTATATTTCCTAACGGCTCATTTATGGGATTACAATACAATAGATATGACAAACAATACTCCTAGCGCATTGAAAGTGCGTGGAAACTTTGATGTAGAAAAAGCAGAAATGGTTTTTGAAACATTACTAAATCGTCATGAAATCTTTCGAACAAGCTTCCATTTGATTGGGAATGAAACTGTTGCAAAAATTCATGATCGGGTAGAAATGGATATGACTTACGAGGAGTGTTATGACGAAGAGGAATTTGACAAGTTTGCTCGTGACTTTGTACGTCCTTTTGATTTAGAAAAAGCTCCTTTAATGAGAACAAAAGTTATCAAAACCGGAGAAGAGAATTATATACTCTTTTTGGATAGTCATCATATTATTACTGACGGAATATCTGGAGAGTTGTTTTTAAGTGAGTTTGTCAGTTTGTACACAGGTGGTGAGCTTACACCACCAAAGTTACAATATAAGGACTACAGTGAGTGGACATTAAATAGACAACTTGACGATCAGAAAAACTATTGGATGAATCATTTTAAAAATGGTGTTCCGAAATTGAAACTACCGGAAGACTATCCAAGACCGGAAAAGAAAAAATTCAATGGAGACGTGGTTGTAAAAAAACTCGATAAAATGCTCAGTAACAAAGTTGTTGAAATCGGTCAAAAAGCTGGCTTAACTGAATTCATGACATGGTTGTCAGTGACAATGATTTTACTAAGTAACTATAGCGATCAAAGTGTTGTGGTAGGAACGCCAATCTCAGGTCGAACACATAAGGACACTGAAGAAATGCAGGGAGTATTTATAAATCGATTGCTTATGAGTGGCATGCCGGAAAAAGAAAAATCAGTTAGTAAGTTTTTAGCTGAAGTAAAAGAAAACTGTTTGATGGCTTATGAAAATCAAGATTATCCATTTGAATCTCTTGCATCATTATATGAGCCACAGGCGTATCAAGACAAATCCAGAACACCTTTGTATGATGTTCAATATATATTTTACGAAGAAGATAGTTACATGTTGGATGAAGTGGTGATAGATGGATTATATTTCCAACCTGAAGAAATTACATTTACAGACGAAGAAGCTAAGTTTGACCTGGTTTGCAAAATTGTAGAAAATGGTGGCGAACATACTGTGACACTCAAGTTCTGTAGTGACTTGTTTAAGAAGGAAACAATAGAAAAAATGATGGCTGAATTTGTCAAGATCATAGACAACTTATGTGAAGACCAAGATCAAACCATCGAGAGACTTAATACTAATCACCAATAGAAACCATTGAATTTTTGCGAGCTATTTTCCGCCATTCATCGTTAAAAATCCTTGAAAGGCCACAGACATTCCTTCGGATTTTTGCCTTGACTGACGAAAAATAATCTCACAAATATATCAACGTTTTCTATCAGTGATCAGTATGAAAAATGAGATTTGGAGATGAATGTGGAGAAGATTATTGAAGTAAAATCACTTGCCAAGAGTTACACTGTGCAAGGAAAAGAAGTCAAGGCCGTCAGGGGAATTGATTTCTATGTAGAAAAGGGAACAATGTTTTCGTTTTTGGGAAAAAATGGTGCGGGGAAATCAACAACAATTGATATACTCTGCACCCTGCTAGAACCCGATGCCGGGAAAGTCATTATTGACGGTCATGAGTTGGGAAAAAATGATTTTGAAATACGAAAATCAATCGGAATCGTTTTTCAGCGAAGTTTACTAGACTCTATGCTAACTGTTCATGAAAATTTGAAAATCAGAGGGAGATTTTATAAATTTTCAAAACAGAAGTTGAAAGAACGCATTGAAGCTGTCACCGAAATTGCTCAATTAGGAGAATTTCTTCATAGACCTTATGAAAAATTATCCGGTGGACAAAGGAGGAGGGCTGATATAGCAAGAGCACTCATTAATACACCTAAAATTTTGTTTTTAGATGAACCCACGACAGGGCTTGACTCTCAAACTCGAAAAGATATTTGGTCAACAATTAGAACTCTGCAAAAAGAAAATGGAGTAACCGTTTTCTTGACAACTCACTATATGGAAGAAGCTGAACAGTCAGATTTTATCACAATTATTGGGCATGGTGAGATATTGGCAAAAGGAACTCCTTTGGAATTGAAGCAGAAGTATTGCCACGACTTACTAAAATTTGTACCAAAATGTATGGATTCCTTTGTAGAAGCACTTACAGAATACCAAATTGACTTTGTTCAAAGCGGTGAAGTCATCGAAGTAAAATTTGATTCAACTATGGATGCCATTCCATTTGCTAATATAATCAAAGATGAGATTACCAATGTTGAAATCATCAATGGGACCATGGATGATGTTTTTCTGGATATAACAGGCAGGGATGATAATAAAGTTTGAATAAATTCAAACTTACGAAAGAATGTGCCAATTGTTTCCCCTATAGGGAACCGCAATTTGATGCACGAAATAACCATTCAAATTCATGGTTGTTTTGTGTAAAGCTTCGTGAAAGGAATGGTTATAAATATGACAACACTAGCGATGAGAAATGTTTTACTATATTTTAGAGATAAATTAGGGGTGTTTTTCTCCTTATTATCCGTACTTTTGATTATAGCTCTGTTTGTTTTGTTTTTAGGTAATACAATTACTAGTTATTATGGTGGTAGCTTTGAAGAAGTAAATGAGGTTGTTAACAACTGGATTTTTGCAGGAATTCTGGGTGTAACGACTGTAACAACAACCAAAGGCGCCTTTGTTGTTATGGTCAATGATAAAGTGCATCATTTATATAAGGATTTTTACTCAACACCGGTTCAAAGATATAGAATTGTAGCTGGATACGCTCTCGGTGCGTTTTTTGTGGGAACCGTCATGAGTATAATTATTCTTGTAGTTTTGACTTCATATAATGCAATTATGGGCAATCATGTGATGTCTTTATTGAATATGACTAAAGCTATGGGTATTTTAGTCCTTAGTGTACTGCTTAATTCGTTTATGATTTTCTTTTTCACTATGTATATTAAGACAAATCAAGCGTTTGGGGCAATATCTACCATTTTAGGCACCTTAATTGGATTTTTGATGGGAATTTATGTGCCGATAGGAGATTTACCGGGACCTATTCAAACCCTCATTCGCTTTTTTCCTCAATCCCATACGACAGTATTATTTAGACAATTGTTTATCGATGGAATTGCTGAGGATGCGTTTTCACACATTCCGGCTGAGTATTTGCAGGAGTTCCAGGAGTCAATGGGAGTTATTTATGTGATTAACGGACGTCAGTTTACGATGTTGGATAGTGTGCTTGTCTTAGCAGGGACAGCGATTCTATTTTTCCTTTTATCTGTTTGGAGAATGTCAAGACGATATGTGTAAAAACCATATTTACGTAGCTAAAATAGACTCTTCATTAAGCGATGATATTTTCAATGGCTTGCTTCAAGTCATCTCAGACGAGAACAGAGAAAAATGTCAACGGTTTATGTTTAAGAAAGATGCTTTGCGCACTTTATATGGAGAATTAATGTTTCGTCATGTATTGTGTCAGCAGTATTCATTTGCAAATGATGAAATCGAGATACTAAAGGGAGATGAGGGGAAACCGTATATCAAGGATTCTCCTGTACATTTCAACGTTTCCCACGCAGGCGATTTTGTAGTCTGTGCCTTTAGCGAACATGAGGTAGGAGTCGACATAGAGCAAGTAAAAGACATTGATTTAGATCTTGCAAAACACTATTTTTGTAAGCGTGAGTACGAAGATTTATTTGCTCAAAATATTAATAATCGCCTTGATTACTTCTATTCATTATGGACACTTAAAGAGAGTTATATGAAATGGCTTGGGCTTGGAATGTCGATTCCATTAGATTCATTTTGCTTTGACATATCATGTTCAGGCATTTCAGTGACCGATATTAACCGGAAAACCAGTCCTCACTTTAGGCAACTTCCTATCGAGGGTTATAAATTATCGATTTGTTCGATGGTTGATGACTTTCCAGATAAGATAGACGAAATTACGGTGGAAGAAATGTGTCATTATCTCTTTGTCAAGGACTAGTGGTCTAGAAAAGAGAGGAGCGTGTAGTGATGAGTTATAATCGCAAATTGATTTTGGCTGATGGAACGGTGATTTTTGGAAATGCTTTCGGTTCAGACACGGAAGTCATTTGCGAGGTGGTTTTTCAGACAGCAAAAACGGGATACAATGATGTATTGACAGATACAGATTATTATAATCAAATTGTTGTGATGACTCACAATGACAAAAATGATGATGGAATTAACCAAAATGATTATGATGCGCTAAATGGTGCATCAGCATTGATTGTAAATAAATTCAGTGATGTACTATTAAATTGGCATCCATCGAAATCACTGAATGGACTACTAAAGGAAAAAAATATACCCGGTTTATATGGTGTTGATGCAGATGCACTTGCAACAAAAATTCGTGAAGATGGCGTTATGTATGGAATCATTGTTGATGTTGATATGCCGGATGATCTCGCAATGGTAAAGCTTACTTCAGCACCACATGTAACAAACCATGTAAAACAAGTTTCTCCCAAAAAAGCATACATGGTTTCAGTTGATAATAAAAAATTTAGGGTTGCTGTTGTCGCATTTACAGCAAAAAAGGGGATTGTTAACGAACTTATAGCGAGGAACTGTGAAGTGGTTGTTCTCCCATATAACACTTCGATTGATGAAATTGAGACATATGAGCCTGATGGAGTTGTTTTTAGTAGTGGACCGGGGGATCCGCTGGATTTGCCTGAGCTTTTACCGGTTATACGAGAGCTACAAACGAAATATCCATTGTTTGGTGTCTGTTTAGGGCATCAATTATTTGCTATAGCTAACGGTGCCCAAACTACAAAAATGAAGTTCGGACACCGTGATGATAAAATGCTTGTTAGAGATATTGCGACAGGAAAAACATTGAAAACGTTTCAAAACCATGGCTTTCATGTAGACGTGGACTCACTGGAGGGAACTGATTTAGAAGTAACACAATATGCTATTGAGGATGGTAGCATTGAAGGACTAAAACATAAGAAATATCCTGCGTTTTCAGTTCAATATCACCCGGAAGCTTACCCAGAACCTCGAGATTCAAACTACCTATTTGACCAATTTGTTGAAATTATGGGTACGGTTAAATAAAGTGCAGAATCGAACATTCGTCATTGCGGCCGGAGCCTGTCCTGAACTTGATTCAGGGAGCCGCAATCTGATAGAATCAAGCTTTGCAATATATCCCGGGTCAAGCCGAGGTTGCTGACAAAGTGCATATTTTTACCTATTGTCATTGCGGCCGGAGCCTGTCCTGAACTTGATTCAGGGAGCCGCAATCTGATAGAATCAAGCTTTGTAATAGATCCCAGGTCAAGCCCGGGATGACAAATGGGACTTTTTCAGCAGTCTCGGTCAAGCCCGGGATGACGATTCATTCAGTTTTAGTGTTTCGCAGCAACACCCACTAAGCTATACAGCTTCTGGAGTTGCCATGTTTCTAAATTTTTTGTAACGCTGATCTAGGAGCATATTTGCATCCTTGTCAATAAGTATCATTAGCTCTCTGAATAACACTTCTTTCAATTGCTTCATCACAAAATCGACCTGTGTATGAATTCCGCCAACCGGTTCCTCAATCAAAATGTCTACAATTCCAAATTGATGTAAATCTTGTGCAGTTAACTTCATTAGTTTAGCTGCTTCTTTTGCTCTTCCGGCATCTTTCCACAAAATGCTTGCAAATCCTTCCGGTGATAATACCGAGTAGATACTGTGTTCGAGCATCATAATTTTATCGGCTATACCAATCGCCAATGCACCGCCACTTCCACCTTCACCAACCACGATTGCTATAATTGGAACTCTCAACTCCATGAATGTCATTAAGCATGCGGCGATTGCCTCGGCTTGACCGCGCTCTTCTGCACCAATTCCAGGATAGGCACCCGGGGTGTCAATAAATGTAATAATAGGACGACCGAATTTCTCAGCTTGTTTAGCCAAACGTAGCACTTTTCGGTAGCCTTCCGGGTGAGGCATACCAAAGTTGCGCTCCATATTTTCTTCTAATGTTTTGCCTTTTACTTGCCCAATGACAGTTACCGGTATACCTTGGAGCAGCCCGATTCCGCCTACAATTGATTTATCATCACCATAGTTTCTATCACCGTGCATTTCTATGAAGTCGTCAAATAACGTGTCAATATACGATTTAGCATTGGGTCGAAGTGGGTGACGTGCGAGATAAACCTTATCTTCAGGTTCCAATTGGTTAAATGCTTCTTGTTGCGCGTTTTCAATTAACTGCGTCAACTCACTTTTTAATGTGTTATTTTTATCTCCCGACTCATCCAAAGTTTCCAGTTGCTGTTTAAGTTGCTCAATCAGTAGTTCAGTATTTTTAAGGCTCATCCGTATGACCATTCCTTTCACTAATTCGATGGAGTTTTGATAGCTTTGTCAATACATCTTTTAAATGTTCGCGTTTTACAACTTGATCTACAAAACCTTTTTCAAGTAAAAATTCTGAACGTTGAAAGTCTTCGGGTAGATTTTGGTTGATGGTTTGTTTAATTACACGAGGACCTGCAAATCCGATTAGAGCATTGGGTTCAGCGATGATAATATCACCGAGATTTGCAAAACTGGCGCTAACGCCTCCGGTTGTCGGATGTGTTAGCACAGAAATATATAATAATCCTGCATTGTGATGACGCCCAATTGCTGCGCTCGTTTTTGCCATCTGCATCAATGACAAAATTCCTTCCTGCATTCTGGCACCGCCGGAAGTCGAGAAAATCAATAGTGGCAATTTTTTTTCTGTTGCCATTTCAACTAAGGCTGTGATTTTTTCACCAACAACGACTCCCATGCTTCCCATCAGAAAATAACTATCCATTACAGCAATAGCATATTCATGTCCGTTAATTTGGCAGGTGCCGGTAACGACAGCTTCGTTCATATTGTTTTTTCGTCTATTTTGTGCTAGTTTTTCAGAATAGCCCGGTATTGACAGCGGATTATTGCTTATATCAGAAGCAAATGTTTCTTCAAACGTCCCATCATCAGCAATTTGTTTTAAACGTTCTGCAGCAGATAATCGTCCATGATCGCCACAATGGAAGCACACATATAAGTTCTGCTGCAAATCTTCCATGAGCACATTTTCGTGACAGCTTCCACATTTTTCATAAAGTCCATCGGGAGTATTTGCAACTACATGTGACCGCTTTGACTCTTTTGTGCCGGAAAAGCGTTTCATTTTTTTTCTTTGTTCATTAAATACTTTATTCATAGTTATGACCATCCTTTTCGCTGCATATAATCACATAATAACCATGAAATAAGGATGGTCATTTTGTGCATCAATTTGCGGTTCCCCGCAGAGGGAGCAATTGGTACATTGAGAAGTATGAATTTATTCATACTTCTCTAACTCCATTAACACTCGACCAATAAATCCAACATCAAATTCTCCATTTACAAAATTAGAATTATGCAAAAGATAATAGTGAAAATCGATGTTAGTCGTAATACCCTCAACGATAAACTCTTCCAATGCGCGTCGCATTTTATAAATGCACTCTTCACGGTTGTTTCCGTGAACAATTAATTTTCCTACCATTGAATCGTAAAAGGGTGGGACATTCGCTCCCTGATAAAGATATGTGTCAACCCTTACGCCGAAACCGCCGGGTAAAATGAGTGTTTCAACTTTTCCTGAAGAAGGTTGAAAGCCGTTAAACGCATTTTCGGCATTAATGCGGCATTCCATTGCGTAGCCATTTCTATGTATATCTTCTTGCCTAACGGATAGCGGGAATCCTGAGGCAACACGTATTTGCTCTTTAATCAAGTCCACACCTGTAATCATTTCACTTATAGGATGTTCAACTTGAATTCTGGTATTCATCTCAATAAAGTAATAATTTTGGTCTTGGTCTAAAATAAATTCGATTGTACCGGCATTTGTATAGTTGAGCGCGGCAACAGCATTAATCGCAGCATCAATCATATTTTGTCGCACATCTTCGCGCAATACTGCACAGGGTGCCTCTTCAATAACTTTTTGATAATTTCGTTGCACAGAGCAATCGCGCTCATAAAAATGAACATAATTTTGATGATGGTCACCCATTACTTGAATTTCAATATGCTTTGGATTCTCAATGAATTTTTCCAGATAAACGCTATCATCACCAAAGTTGGCTTTTGCTTCGGCGGTTGCAAGCTTGTAAGCCGTTTCAAGTTCTTTAGGATTATATGCAATGCGCATGCCTTTTCCGCCGCCGCCACTTGATGCTTTTATAAGAACAGGATATCCTACTTCCTTTGCCCACTTGAGACCGTCGGTTATGGAGGTGATTACAGAATCGCTTCCCGGTACGACAGGCACATTATGTTTAATCATCGTGGCACGTGCTGAGGCTTTATTGCCCATTAAATCAATTATTTCCGGATCGGGACCGATAAAAGTAAGTCGACATTGGTTTACCAAGCGCGCAAATTTACTGTTTTCTGAAAGAAAACCATATCCCGGGTGAACAGCATCACAACCTGTATTACAGGCGGCACTTAGTATATTTTGCATATTCAAATAACTATCAACTGCTCTTGGTTCACCAACACAAATAGCTTCATCTGCTAATTGAACGTGTAGGGCATCGTGTTCAGCGGTTGAGTAAATTGCAACACTTTCTATGCCTAGCTCCTTGCATGCTCGAATAATTCTAACTGCAATTTCTCCACGATTTGCAATTAATATTTTTTTTAACATACTCATTCTCCTATTTCAATAAGAGTTTGATTATAGGATAGGATATCACCATTTTTTACATGAATGGCTTTTACTTCACCCGCAACCGATGCCTTTATTTCATTTAGTACTTTCATTGCCTCGATAATACAAAGGGTATCCCCAACTTTAACCTGACTTCCAACTTCAACAAATGCTGGTTGTTCCGGAGCACTGGCCTCATAGTAAATACCTACTAATGGCGAAACAACTACTGTGTAATCAGAAGCTTTTGGAGTTTCTTCAATTTTTGTTTCTTCATTTGTTGTGGAGGGCGATGTCGAAGCAAAATTATCATGGATAATATGCGGAGAAACTGGTACACTGTGTTGAATCGGAGATACTATAGATGTTATTTCATGGGAGGTCGATTCCTTTTCTAAAAGTAGCTCCTCGTCTCCATCTTTGAGTTGCAGTTTATGAAGCGATGAATCTTCTAACATTTCAATTATCTTTTTTAATTTTTCTAAATCCATATTAATGACAATTCCTTTCGAAAATCTTGCGGTATAAAAAATGCTTTATTGTACCCACCACCTAATACCTTTGACGTTTGAAGTGGGGTCTTGCCAATGGTATAAAAACTATTTTTTATTGCGCAATAAAAATATTATAAAAACATTATGTGAGTTTGCCCTGAACGTGAAATTATAACATAAAATGAGTAAAAACAATAGTGAAATTAACTAAATTCCCGAAATATGTGTAAATTAATTGTTAAGAATGCTAAATTATACGAACTATTTGCCATATTATACAAATTTACATCCCAAAAATCCTAGGCGAGTTCTGACTAAATCACGAAGAGAGGAGTAGTCATATTATATGCACGATTACGAAAGCGATACACTTACAGAGGAGGGCATAAAGTCATTTATGAACTCTACTGACTCAAAAAGCACATGTAAAGTTCATGTGTTTCGAGAAATAGATTCTACCAATATAGAAGCAAAAAAACAGGCAATTGAAGGTGCACCACACGGAACTGTCATACTTTCAGATTGCCAGACAGCCGGTAAGGGACGACAGGGTAAGAAGTTTTTTTCTCCCCGAGGCACCGGGATTTATATGAGTATTATATTATATCCTGATAAGTTAGGATTTAGTAATCCGACGGTAATAACAGCTTACGCAGCTGTATGTGTGTGCAAAGTAATAGAAAGGCTATCTAATCTCAATCCCCAAATAAAATGGGTTAATGATATTTTTTTGAATGGGAAAAAAATATGTGGCATTTTAACTGAAGTAATTACAGAATCTGAGAACCAAGGTGCAAATATATTCGTACTTGGTATTGGGATTAACGTTAGTACAAGGCAAAATGATTTCCCGGACGAGCTTGGTGAAATAGCAACTTCACTTTACGCTGATGGTAAAGTACCCATTAAAAGAGATCAATTAGTTGCTGAAATAATAAAAAATGTGCTTCATTTGGAAAAACCAAGCGAAACACAGATATTTGAACAATACAAAGCACGATTATTTGTTTTGAACAAAGAAATCACTGTCATTCAAGGGGAAGAAAGCTATATGGCAAGAGCAATAGATATTGACGAACATGGTCACCTAATCGTGCAAACATCAAATGGTGAAATGAAAACACTCATATCCGGAGAAATCAAAATCCGTAACCAATAGCCTGCCTTATAAGAGCCTTAATCAGTGGCTAGCTAACAACATCATCGCCACGATGCGATGAAGAAATTGGCGCTCTCTTGAGTTTAATAAAATATGTATGTCCAATGGCAATAGCCGCGATTATTTTGAAGATAGCACCGGGAGCAAAGGGAATGAAGCCTGTGGCTATGGCTGCCGACCAACTTATGTTCGTAACTATTCTAAGCCAAGGTACACCAATTAAATAGAGTAGTATATTTCCACCAATCAATGCGATTAAAAATGAGGAAATCTTTGGCTTCATTTTGTCGGAAATAAAGCCAATAAATACAACCATAGCTAGATATCCAAATAAGAAGCCGCCTGTAGGTCCGAAAAAAACTATAAGTCCACCTCTACCTCCGGCAAAAACAGGTAGACCTATTGTACCTAGGGCAATGTACAATGATGTGCTGATAAGACCATGTTTGAGTCCTAAAAATAATCCGGTTAACATTATGAAAAAGTCAGCTAATACGATAGGAACAGGGCTAATAGGAATAGGAATACTTATAAAACCACCTACAATAATAAGTGCTGTAAAAAAAGCACAATAGATGGTCATACGGAGGTTAAGAGTTGATGTGTTTTTGGTCACGCTGTTCTCCTTTACAATTTATCTTCTCCGCCACTTAACGCTTTTGGAAAAGTAGATTGTAATTTTATGATGTGATATACTCATTGGAAATATTATGCTTTGTGGTGGAGGGTTATGTTAAAAAAATATATTATTATAATTACATTAATTTTGATGAGCATCACTATGTTAAGTGGATGTACGGGGGCAGAGAGTAACGCCTTGACAGAAAGTGACAGTCCCTCCGAGCCTCTGAACAATGCTTTAGTGAGTACTGTAATATCAGGTGCGGAGGCAAGCAAACTCTACGAGGGTAATGATTCGGCAATTTTGTTAGATGTAAGAAATCAGGATGAGTTTGACACGCATCATATAGAAGGTTCAATTCATATTCCATACACTGAGTTAGAATCAAGACTATCAGAACTCCCCGATAAAGATGCAATTATTATTGTATTCTGCAGGGCAGGGAGGCGCAGTGCAATCGCTGCAAGCATTCTTGTAGAGAATGGCTACACAAATGTTTACGATATGCAGGAGATAACGAATTGGGATAACAACTAGTCAGCACCTGAGGCATTTTTAGAGGTTCGCTCAATATACATATTATAGCCGACAACTGTCAATATAATTACGATACCGCCGATTAGTGCAAATATTCCCGGAATCTCTGTTACGGGTAAAAATCCCCAAAGCCCGGCAAGCATGACCCAAATTGGGTTGAGAATCGGCTCAACTGTGGATGTTAGGCAGGCGAGTAATGCTGATGTTTTCTTTATTCCTTTTGAAAAGAAGATATATGCAAACCCGACTTGAACAACACCGAGGAAGAAAACAGCTACCCAAGGTCCAATATCGGCGGTTACTCCGGTAATCGCAAAAGGCAAGCCGATAATTGAATTAATAAGAAAACCCAAAAACAGAGCATTTTCTGGATTAGTATCCGGTCTCTTATTACACACATAGACACCAGCCATTGACAATCCGGAGAGAAGAGCAAATATGTTGCCAAGCAATGCTCCATACTCCAAATTTTCAACAAAGAATAGCATCATGCCAACTAATGTCATAAATACAGCGACAATTGCACTCAATGACGGTTTCTTTCCATAGAAAACAAGATATATCAGTATTATGAAAATTGGAGCGGTAAACTGTAATAAAATAGCAGCCGCCGCAGTTGTGAGCTGATTTGCATAAACATATAAAATTGTTGTTGCGGACAAGCATAATGCAGTAAACACATTACCACGAGTAAACTCTAACTTTACATTACGACGGTAGATGATAAATACAATGGCGGCAAGAAATGCGCGAATACCAACGATACTCATTGCACTCCAGGGAATAAATCTGATAAATAATCCGCCAAAGCTCCAGCATAATGAAGCTAAAGCTATAAATAGAGGTCCATTTCTACTCTTATTTTCAATTGTCTGCATATATATGACTATCCTTTTCGCCGAACTCCTGTTTTGTTTAGTAATGGAGAGTGTATCACGTCTGCGCGAATATGTGAATTATTTTTTGACATAATCGCCGATTTGCGATATTATTAACGATGTGTGTACACACGGTTTATACACGTGAACAAGGGATGAGGAGAGATCTATACCTATGTCAGCTGAACAAGAGCTATATACTAAATTTATACATAATCATGCAGATTCGCTGCTAGAACAAATCAGAGTTGAAAAATCACAGCTTGTGTTACATGGAGTAAAGCGCGGACTGCGAAATGATGATGGAACCGGAGTTATGGCGGGTGTTACGAGCATCGGAAGTACTCAGGGTTACTATATGCGCGATGGTGAAAAAACTGCAATGGAAGGTAGGCTGTACTATAGAGGCATCGATGTTGCAGATATAGTTGACGGCTTTTTGAAAGATGATCGTCCCGGTTTTGAAGAGACGGCTTATTTATTAATACTAGGTAAGCTTCCGTGTAAACCGGAACTGGAAGCATTTAGACTAATGCTGGAGGATTTTCGCGAACTCCCGCCCGGGTTCACAGAAAATATGATACTCCCTGCGCCAAGTAAAAATATAATGAACAAGATATCACGCAGTATTTTGGCGTTGTATTCATACGATGACTCTCCTGAACTCAATGAGCGTGATATTGAGGGAGAGCTTACAAAAGCATTGAAATTATTAGCATGTTGTCCAATTATTGTTGCACATGCATATGCTGCGAAGCGTCATTATTTTGATGGAGAAGGGCTATATTTGCACAGATCGCAGCCAGGATATTCAATGGCAGAGAACTTCTTACATTCAGTAGGTCATGATAACTCATTTACCAAAGAGGAAGCACGTCTTCTTGATTTATGCATGGTTTTGCACGCAGAACATGGTGGAGGAAACAATTCTGCGTTTTCTTGCCGTGTACTTACCTCATCAGGAACGGATATTTATTCCGCCATTTCGGCAGCCATTGGCTCATTAAAGGGTCCGCGACATGGTGGAGCAAATGAAAAAGTCATTGAAATGTTTGACTATATTAAGAAAGATGTCAAAGACTGGAAAGACGATGATGAAGTTTCTCGCTATCTGGATAAAATTTTAAGTGGTGAAGCTGCTTCAGGTGATGGTCTGATTTATGGAATGGGACACGCTATATACACAATTTCTGATCCAAGATCAATAATGTTAAAAGAACTTGCACGTAATCTTGCAAGTAACAAAGGAATGTCTGATGAGTTTTATTTATTGGAAACAGTAGAGAGACTTGCTCCATATGCACTTGGTAGAAGAAAAGGCATCAAAAAAGCTGAAATCTGCGCTAATGTCGATATGTACTCCGGACTTGTTTACGAAATGTTGGGAATCCCGCAAGAATTATACACACCACTTTTTGTAATTGCAAGAATGGCAGGGTGGTGTGCACACAGACTGGAAGAAGCTTGGGGTGGAGGAAGAATAATTAGGCCGGCATATAAGGCAATTGCACTCGATAAAGATTATGTGCCATTAGAACACCGCTAATACTAAACACTAAATAACAAAACAGTTGATTGACTATAACGAATACAATCGAAGGAGAAAAATTAGCATGTCAAACAGAATATTTACATCAGAATCAGTTACAGAAGGGCATCCAGATAAAGTTTGTGATCAAATATCAGATGCAGTACTAGATGCGATACTTGCAGGGGATATTACTGCTCGTGTGGCTTGTGAAACTATATGCACAACGGGAATGGTGCTTGTAATGGGAGAAATAACAACAAGTACATATGTAGATATACCAAATGTTGTACGTGACACAGTACGTGAAATTGGATATGTTGAACCGGAACTTGGATTTGATTATAAAGGTTCAGCAGTAATGACAACAATTGATGAGCAAAGCCCGGATATAGCAATGGGTGTTAATAATGCGCATGATGATGCTGACGAGAAAGGTGCCGGAGATCAGGGTATGATGTTCGGTTTTGCATGTGATGAAACACCAGAGTACATGCCGGCGCCATTAGCTTTCTCTCATGCGCTCACAAAAAAGTTAGCTGATGTAAGAAAAAGTGGCGAACTGAAATTTGTTAGACCTGATGGAAAAAGTCAAGTTACTGTAGAGTACGATGAAAACCGCAATGTAATTTCTGTTCCTGCAATTGTTGTATCAACTCAACATGACCCTGATATTGAAATTGACAAACTTCGTGAAGCCATTACTGATTGCGTCATAAAGCCAACAATTCCGGCACATCTGATAACCAAGGATACGAAGATATATGTAAACCCTACAGGGCGTTTTGTAATTGGAGGTCCGGTTGGTGACTCAGGTTTAACAGGACGTAAAATAATTGTTGATACTTATGGTGGTTACGCAAGTCACGGTGGCGGTGCATTCTCTGGAAAAGATCCTTCAAAAGTAGACCGCAGTGCAGCGTATATGGCACGCTATGTAACCAAAAACCTTGTAGCTGCAGGTCTTGCAAAAGCTTGCCAAATTGAGCTTGCATATGCAATCGGAGTTGCACAACCCGTGTCTGTCCATATTGACACAAGAGGTACGGGTGTGTTTTCTGATGAACGTATTGCTGATATTATAAAAGAAAACTTTGATTTTAGACCATCAAGGATTATTCAAAAGCTCGATCTGCTGAGACCGATTTACAAATCCACTGCTGCATATGGTCATTTTGGACGTGAAAATGAAGGTTTTCCATGGGAAAAACTAGACATGGTAGAGCAGCTTAAAAGTTATCTGTAGATTAGGGTTTAGGGGCTAGGGTTTAGGGGTTAGTTTCTGATTTTATAGTTGTTTTGTGATTTGCTTAGTGAAAGGAATCGTTATAAATATGTCCGTTGAGTTGGAAAACGATAGGCGAGAGGGTATAATTGAGGGGCGTAATGCTGTTATTGAGGCGTTGCGTTCTGGGGCAAATATTGATAAGATTTTCATCTTAAAGGGTGAAGTTGATTCAACACTTAAGCATATAGCCTCAAAGGCTCGTGCTGTAGGTATAGTTGTTGTTGATGCTGATAAGCGTAAGTTGGATTTTATGAGTGTCACTAACTCACATCAAGGTGTCATTGCAATGGCTGCATATGCACAATATGTATCTATTGACGATATACTTGCTATCGCAAAGCAGCGAGGTGAAGAGCCACTTGTTATTATTTGTGATGAAATATCAGATCCGCATAATCTCGGTGCAATAATAAGAACTTGTGAGGCAACAGGTGCACATGGTGTTATTATCCCGAAGCGCAGGAGTGCAGGGGTTAACGCTACTGTAGCGAAGGCATCAAGCGGTGCGATATTCCATATGGCAATTGCGCGTGTGTCAAATCTTACGGCAGCAATTAAGGAACTTAAAAAAGCCGGGGTTTGGGTTTCTGCAGCAACCATGGATGGTGAAAAGTCTCTGTGGGAGTCTGACTTTAAATCTGCTACTGCATTTGTAATCGGTTCTGAAGGAACAGGAATCAGCCGTCTTATTAGCGAAAACTGTGACCATAAGGTAAATATTCCTATGAATGGAAATCTTTCATCGCTTAACGCATCTGTGTCTGCAGCAGTACTTCTATACGAAACTGTCAGACAGCGTAAAGGTTAATAAGCTTTTTATGAAGGGATAGTACTGTTATGTCTGATGAATTCAAATTCTCCGGCGGGACTGATGAAAACGATGGTTTTTCATTCGGGTCTATTTTAGCTGAGGTTAAAGGTTCAGCTTTTATTAACGGTGACAAAAAAACTCCACATGATGTGCTACAAGAAAAAGCGGACAGGATACTCAGAGAAGCAGAAGAACAGTACGAGCCGAAAACAATAGCTGATGCAACAGCACGAACATCTGCTGGTGGTTTTGATATAAATGATTTGCATAATGAGTTAAATCAAAGTGATAATGTACGTGCCGGAAGTGTTCCAAGTTTAAGTGCAGAATATGATGTAAATCAGGCAGTTGATAGCTCAATATTTGAGCCTGATTTCGACGAGACTGATGAGTTGCCGATAATACTTACTCCCATTGCTGATGATGAGAGAGTGCAAAGGCTTGATGATTCAGTGTCATTATTCGGGACAACTATGGACACAGTGCCATCAATACCTATGAAATCACCACCAAGTGATGTTGATAATTCTGAAGACTCTGTTTTCCCAATTAATATAGAACAATCAAGTACAAAAGTAAATTCAAGCCAAGAATTACAAGAAGAACCAGCCCATAACGATAATCCGATAATTTTATTTGATCAATTTCGCGAGGATTCCTATAAAGAGCGAGACATGGACTCATTGCAAAATCAGGAAACCAGAGTATTCCAAGAGACAAATCTATTTAATGATGAACATTTCCACGATGAAGAACTACAAATGAAACCGAAGTGGAGTTTTGCGAATCTGTTCAATAGAGGTGCAAAAACACACACTCACGAGCATAACATGGATTCATCGATGAGTATGTTCGAAAATCAGAATGAGCAAGTGTTGACCGAAGAAGATCTGCCTGTGGAACCACCGTTAAAGAATGCAGTGCGAAAGTTTGCGAGAGCTTGCAATTCGATATCTATTAGAGTTATTCCAGCATCGGTAACAACAATATTCATGCTGGTTGTGACCTTTGCTTTTGAAGCCGGACTGATTTTGCCTTTTGGCATTGGACACAATATGAATATTGCTGCCAGCATACTTACGATTTGCTTACTAATTGTAATGATGCTTTGCTCAGATGTTTTAGTCAGAGGTTTTGATTTTCTGAAAAAAGGTGAACCAAATGCAGAAACACTGATATTATTCTCATGTGCATTCTCGGTACTATCACCAATATTTATTATGATATTTACTATGGCATCAGACCTGGAACTACTGCACTTGCCATTGCCTTTTTGTGTGGTATCAGCCCTATCAATAACATTTGCTGCTCATGCAGAAAAGTATAACTTACGTGCAATAACAGACTCATTGAAAACTGCAATTGGGTCAAACGAGCCATATGGTGTACAAGCTGAGTATAACGAGGATATTGACAAAACTATACTTAAAAAAGTATATAATCGCACAGATGGCTTTTATAACAACTTAATGCAACCGGATATATCTGAAGTTACATATCGAGTTGCTACACCAATACTACTAGTTGCTTCTCTACTTTTAACAATTCTAATTATTATTTTTAGAGATGGTATGTTTATCTACACACTGCATATATTGTCAGCGTTGTTAGCCGCTGCGGCACCATTTTCTGCATTGCTGGCATTTTCAATACCATTTATTACGATGGTTAAATCAACTAGGAAGTCAGGTGTTGCATTAGCGGGATGGGGTGGTGCCGATGATATTCATTATACAGATGGCGTATGTGTAACAGATGACGATTTGTTTCCACCGGGAATGTTAAAACTAAGTGGAGTAAAGGTGTATGATGGAGCATCTCCGGAACACTCAATAAGATATACAGCGAGTCTAATAATGTCATCAGGTTCTGGACTAACCGGATTATTTACTGAGGTACTCAAGCAACAAGGGTTGAGTTCAATAGAAGTAGATGATTTTGAGTATCATGAAAGTGGTATTGCAGGAACGATTAGAGGTCAAAAAGTGACGACAGGTTCAGCTGCATTTATGAATTTGCATCATGTCCGCGTTCCTGACGATACAAATATGAAAAATGCTGTTTATACAGCTGTGGACAATAGACTGGTGGCGATGTTTGCGGTTGACTATAAACCACTTCCTTCAGTTCAGAGTGCATTAATATCAATGTTAAAGTGGAGAATTGATCTTTACTTTGCAATGCGCGACTTTAATGTCACACCAGCAATGGTTGGTCAAAAATTCAAAGTTCCATTCGATAGTTTCGTATTCATTCCGGCAAAAAATTCATATAGCATTTCAGATTTACACTCAGAAAAACCGGGAAGAATGTCAGCTATATTATTACGAGAGGGACTAAATCCGTTCGCTGAAGCGATAACGTCTGGTAGACTGCTTAGGGCAGCTGCGTTTTTTGCGTCAATACTTTCAATTGTATCAGCGGGTTTAGGGGTTCTCATTATGTTTTACATATGCTGGACCGGTGCGCTTCAATCGGCAAGTCCCGGAAATCTTGTTATTTTTATGCTTTGCATGCTTGCAACAGTGCTAATTGTTTGCGGCTATGTGAGACTTAAAAAATAGGGTCTAGGGGTTAGTTGTTAACATAATGAATTTAAAACTTTTAAAACTTGGGACGCTAAACCTCAAATCATTGAATTTACTATTGTATTCTATACATTAATAGTATATAATTTTTACCACTGCAAATTTATATCGTAAGGGGACAAAAATATGCCATATACCACAGAAAAAATTCGCAATATTGCACTTCTCGGACACGGAAGTAGCGGAAAGACAAGTCTTGCCGAGAGTATGCTTTTCTTAACAGGCTCTTCTGACAGACTCGGAAAAGTAACTGACGGTAATACTGTAGGCGATTCAGACTCTGAAGAAATCAAGCGTCAAATAACCATATACCTTGCAACAATGTTTACTGAACACAAAGGCTGCAAAATGAATATTCTGGATACGCCCGGATTTTTCGATTTTGCAGGTGAAGTACTTGAAGCATTGCGTGTTGCCGATGCAGGTATCGTGATGTGTACAGCGAAAGACGGTATTAGTGTTGGGTTTGAGAAGGGATGGAGCGTTTTATCTGCAAATAAGCTTCCAAGAGCAGCATATATATCAAAAGTTGATGAAGAAAACGGTGACTTTGATACAGTTTTAGAAGCACTGAGAGATAAATACGGTACATCCGTATGTCCATTAACGGTTCCTGTTAAAAACGCTTCAGGAAAAGTCGAAGGAGTTTATGACCTAGTTTATCGTAAAGCTTATAGTTTCGAAGGTGGCAAACAAAAAGAAATCCCTGTGCCGGACAGTATGGCAGATGAACTAGAGGCATATTATGAAATCTTTAACGAGAGTATCGCAGAAACATGCGAAGAACTCATGGAAAAATATGGCGAAGAATATACAACAGATGAAGTTATCAAGGGTGTAAAAATTGGTCTTAAAGACCTTACATTCTTCCCTGTATTTTGTGGCTGCGCAACAACAGGTCTCGGAACAATTCCACTACTTGATGCAATTGCGGATTTCTTCCCGTCACCACTTGACAGAAATGAATTTACCGAAGAAGGTGAAGAACTGGTAGTCGATCCAAACGGCACGACCTGTGCTATTGTCTATAAAACATTATCTGACCAGTATGGCAAATTCAGTTTGTTTAAAGTATTGTCAGGTAAAATCACATCGGACATGCAATTAGTTAATACTCGGACAGGTACGTCAGAAAAAATGGGTAATATGTTCAAAATGCAAGGCAAGAAGAACATTGAAACCAAAGAAGTTATATGCGGTGACCTAGCTGCAGCATCTAAACTTTCTGATACAAAAACAAATGATTCTTTGAGTGATTCTAAGACAAAAATTACTGCAAAGAAAATTGACTTTACACCTCCATGTTATGCTATGGCTATTTCTCCAAAGACAAAGGGACAAGAAGACAAAATAGCTCAAGGTCTTGGCAGACTTGGTGAAGAGGATGTAACATTTACATTTGTAAATAACCCTGAAACGAGGCAACTTGTTCTTTCGGGTGCAGGTGACATTCAACTTGATGTTCTATGTGCAAAACTAAAAGATAAATTCGGTGTTGAAGTTGAACTTAACCCGGCACGTGTACCATATCGTGAAAAAATCCGTAAAAAAGTTTCTGTACGTGGTAGACATAAGAAACAATCAGGTGGCGCGGGTCAATTCGGTGATGTTGTTATCGAATTTGAAGCCGGTGATACAGAAGATTTGACATTTGAAGAAAAAATCTTTGGTGGAAGTGTACCAAGAAACTTCTTCCCGGCTGTTGAAAAAGGTCTTCGTGAAAGTATTCAACGTGGCGTACTTGCCGGTTACCCACTTGTGTTCCTAAAAGCAACACTTGTTGATGGTTCTTATCACTCCGTAGACTCTAACGAGCTTGCATTTAAGCTTGCAGCACAACTAGCATTCAAAGAGGGTGTTCCTCAAGCAAACCCTGTATTGCTAGAACCTATTGGGGTATTATCAGTAACAATTCCTGATGCTTATATGGGCGACATTATGAGCGATTTGTCAAAAAGACGTGGAAGCCCGCTCGGTATGAATATGAATGCTGAAGGAATGCAAGTTGTTGAAGCTGAAGTGCCAATGGGCGAAATGTCCAGCTATGCAATTGATTTACGCTCAATGACTCAAGGCAGAGGCTCATTCTCAATTGCGTTTTCACGCTATGAAGAAGCCCCAATGCCGATTCAACAAAAAATCATAGAAGAATCCAAGTATCTAACAGAAGCAGAATAATAGATAATATATTATGCGATAAGGACAGGTCACTTGACCTGTCCTTAATAATGCGATAAAATATATGGAATAAGTTCAATATATTTTAATAATAAACAAGAGGTAAAAAAGTGGATATTATACGTGATATATTATATCGTATAAATGAATTTACTGCAGGATTAGATGGAGGCTTGTCATCATATGCAACGATGATGATTCGGTTTATTCTGCCTGTACTGGCAATAATAATTCTTGTTCGTTGTTCTCACTCACTGTTTAGAGAAAGAAGCGAAAGTGAACTGTGGGGTCAGCTCAAATTTCCCAATGGTACAATTCTTGACATGTTTTCATGGGAAAATATAATAGGCAGAGCTAAGTCATCGGATGTTTTTTCGGATTATCCAACAATATCACGAAACCATGCTGCATTAATTCGTGATGATAAAGCTAATTGGAAAGTTTATGACATTGAGTCAAAAACGGGTGTTATTGTCAATGGAAAAAAAATTGAGGGTGATATTGGTGTTCCTGTTAACTCAGGCGATACCATTGAACTGGGAGGTATTCCGTTAACGTTTATTGCCGCAGATAATACTGATGAGTATGAACAAGCAGTAAGCAGAACAAAGCCCGGACGATACTATAAGCAGCGTGTAACAATTGCATATCTGACATTATTTCAAATGTTCTTAGCTCTACAACTGTATATTGCACTTGATGAGCAATTTTCGTCGGCAGTTATATATAGCTTCTTAGCATTGATAATACTTACATGGTCATGCTATATTATCACGCGTATCTTGAAGAGGGTAGCCTTTGAAATAGAAACAATCGGATTTTTCTTAACAACTATAGGTCTTTCTGTAACAGCATCAAGTGTACCTTCCGACATTATGACTCAAATAATGTTTATAGTTCTTGGTGTGATAGGCTTTTTCACTATAGGCTGGTTTTTGAGAGATCTCGACAGAATTAAGAAATTCCGTCGGCCAATCGCAATAATTGGTCCACTCTTGCTTGCAATTACATTAGTACTTGGAACTAACCGCTTTGGAGCAACACGTTGGATTGTCATAGGCGGAATATCGGTACAACCGGTAGAATTTGTAAAAATAGCGATAATATTTGCAGGCGCTGCGACACTAGAACGCCTATTTAAACGAAGAAATATATTTGCATTTGTTGGCTTAATGGGAGTATGCTTAGGGCTTCTTGCATTGATGGTTGACTTTGGCTCAGCGATGATTTTCTTTGTTGCCTATCTTGTTATTGCCTTTTTGCGCTCAGGTGATTTTACTACAATCGTCTTGAGTGTTGCCGGTGCAGGCTTTGCAGGTTTTATTGCGCTCACCTCAAGACCACATATAATCGGACGCTTTGCGTCATGGGGACGAGCATGGGAATATGTTGACACTGCCGGAGGGTTTCAGCAGACACGTGCAATGACTGCGGCAGCAAGTGGAGGGCTATTTGGTGTAGGTGCGGGTAATGGTTGGTTTCAAAATATATTTGCTGCAGATTCTGACTTAGTCTTTGCAATGGTAAGTGAAGAACTCGGCTTGATTGTTGCAATGATTGCAGTGATAGCCATATTAATCTATGCGGTTTATACAGTGCGCTATGCCGATGAAGCACGAAGCTCATTTTATGTTATTGCGGCTTGTGCAATGTCTGCAATGATGGTGTTTCAAATGATGTTAAACGTACTTGGCTCAATGGATATACTACCATTCACAGGCGTTACATTTCCGTTTGTGTCAAGAGGGGGAACGAGTTTAGTTGCCAGTTGGGGAATGCTCGCCTTCTTTAAAGCTGCCGATACAAGACAGAATGCAAGTTTTGTTGTTAAAGCACCAAAGCGTCCAAAATTTAGTGGTGGTGGCTCAATAATATATAAAAACGAGTATGATGAAGAGTATATCGGTGAAAATGATGAAGGCAATTATGATCTTTCATGGGATGATAATCAAGAACCCCAAAGTGGTGTCAATCAAACCTATGAATGGGGAGACCCAGATGAGAAGTTCTGGGAAAATTTAGACGATTCGTTTTGGGAAGGCGGTAATGATCGATGAAAAAAGTTCAAAAAAGATCTCTTTCAGTAATGCTATTGGTTATTGTTGCCCTACTTGGGATGGGATTTTATATAGTTAGATATGTTGTGCATGGAGCACAGTGGGCTGCTGCACCATTTAACCGGACTATATTCGACGGAGGAATGCTTAATGTAGGAACTGTAGTAGATAGAAACGGTGTTACTCTTGCAGATGTAGTTGACGGTAGACGGGTTTTTGCCGATAATGCTGATGTTCGTCGCGCTACACTTCATGCTGTAGGTGATAGAGAAGGCAGGGTAGGTACCGGTGCACTTACCGTTTTTGCCAGTGAGTTAACGGGATTTAACTTAATTACAGGATCATATCATAGAGGTGGTGATCCCGGTAGGCGAATAGAATTGACCATTGATGCTAGAATAAGCGCTGAAGCTATGAGAGCACTCGGTGGAAGACGTGGTGTTGTTATGGTTGCAAATTATGAGACTGGCGAAATACTGGCTATGGTTTCCGGTCCTACATTTGACCCAAGCAATCCACCTGACACGTTTGAAGATGGTGTTTTTGTTAACCGTGGAATTCAGTCGGCTTTTGTACCGGGTTCTGTTTTTAAAGTTATTACAGCCGCAGCGGCTATTGAGCAGGTACCTAATGTTTTTGATCGTGCCTGGTACTGTAATGGCGGTTTTGATGTAAGCGGTCTGAGGGTAACTTGTCCAGGGAATCATGGAAGTCTTGGTATTATTCGTGGAATGCAAGTATCATGCAATGTTGTATTTGGTGAACTGGCACTCGAGATGGGCGGAAATACCATGCTGCAATACACAGAACGACTTGGCATAGCAGGCAGGACAGCTGTTAGCGGTATGCAGACTGCCAGTGGCAACTTTGATGCTGCGCCTCGTAATTCAGCAGATTTAGCATGGTCAGGTATTGGTCAATTTACAAATACAGTTTGTCCTGCAAGTTTGCTGCGTTTAATGGGTGCTATTGCAAATGACGGAAATGCTATAGATTTACATTATATGCAAAGAACAGGTCCGGTATCTTTGCTTCCACCCAGAACAGAAAGAATACTGAGCAGAAGTACTGCCCAGCAATTGAGTGAAGTTATTGAGATTCAAAATAGACAAAACTTTCCCGGGCTTCAAATATATGCAAAAACCGGTACAGCACAGGTAGGCGGCGGTCATGACCCCCACGCCTGGTTTGCCGGATATATCACAAATCCAGGCCATCCTCTGGCATTCGTAGTAGTAGTTGAAAACGGCGGCGGAGGCGCCGCTGTCGCAGCCCCAATTGCAAACCAAGTATTACAGGCAGCTATTGGTAGGTAAGATGAATAATATGTCACGGAAAGTTTAACATCGATAATGTTAAATAGTCTATGAAAAATTAACGTCATTCTGCGACGACCCGCAGAATGACAAGGGACTGAAAAACAATGAAAAAACTCACAATTCTTCTGATAACATTACTTCTTATAATCATCTTAATTGGTTGCGATGATGATAGTCGTGAGGAGGGCTATGTGGATGGCGGACAGCACATGGCCGAGAGCATCGAACTGCTCAGCGCAGTCCGCAACTATGATGTTCAGTCATCCCAAGTTGATATTGATATTAACTTTAAGCAATCTTACTTTATTATTCACCAAAATCAGCTCCATCTCTTTTTGCTTGAAGTGGATGAGGACACATTAAACTCATATATTAATTTGCTCACTATGAATGCAGATGGGACTAATGTGCAAGAAGTTTATCGTACCCTGTTAGATGAAAGTGTAGACTTTTTCAATATTCTCGGATTTGAAAAACACGATGATGGTTACATTTCTCTTGTTACAACAGATAATATGATACTACCGCCGCATACGAGGGAGGACTATCTTGTTGATGGTTTATGGGATTTTGAAATCAGCAACTCTTATGTCTATCGCAGAATCGCCCCTGATGGCGAAATAGTTTCTGCATTTGGAATTGAGAGCCTAAATAATGAGGAGCGGCAAATTAGAATCTCTGATGTAGCTTTTGATTTAGATGGAAATGCTATAGCATCGGCTTCTTGGCGTCCTGTCGGTTTTGAGCAAGGGATGATTCCAGAGGGTATCGGGGGTCAATCATTTTTCATATTTAATAATGAGTTAACGGGGGACTTTTATGAGGTGGAAGATGAGACACTTTCATTAGGACTGTTCCATCGAAGGCCTGACGGGCAGGTTATTGTTCAGGGTGTCACAGAGTTTCCAACGACAGAAATAATTATGTTTTATGAAGTAGATTTTGAAAATATTGCAATAACAGAAGGCCCTGAAATTGGAACAGGTCATATCGACAGCATAAACGGAGCTTTTCCGGCACCAGCGGCAAGTGAATTCGATGTTTATTTAATTGCCAACGATGGGGAGCTTATAGGTTATCGCAACTCAGATGGAACGTTCACCTTGCTGATTGACTTTTTAGAGATTGGTGTGCCGCTTAACCATGGTAGAATAAATAGAAATAGCTTTTTACTGTGGGAGGATGGGCGAATAACCACTGTGAATATGAGTTGGAACGCATCATTAAGGCGCGAAGAAGTAACCGTGTTTCTATTAACTCCAAGAGCAGAATCAGATGCGGTTATTGAGCGTGAAGTAATTACACTCGGCGGGATTCATATTTCGTTCTCCTTGATAGACCAAGCTACAGTGTTTAACCGTCGAAGTGACACACATCAAATTGAGGTCGTAGAATACTCCTTTGATGACAGAGATCGCTTGCGCACGGAACTTATAGCAGGGAGAGGTCCCGATATTTTTGTGCTCGGCGGGTGGGGAATCGAGCTTGCAGCAGCACTTGCTGAGGGACCTTTCATACTTGACCTTTATCAGATGATTGATGCTGACCCAGATATAAATCGTGAAGATTTCTTTCCTAATATTCTCTCTGCATGGGAAAACAGCCGGGGAGAACTGGTGCAGATTGCTCCGAGTTTTTCAATTCAGACAGCTGTGGGGATGCAATCTGTCTTTCCTGAAGCTCCGGAAAGCTGGAACTATGCAGATTTTATTGCTTTTTATGAAGAGGCGAGAGAAGCAGGATACGACTATCCATTGGGTCAGGCAATAGACCGCCTGGAAATCTTGGGAATGCTCCTGTTTACAGATGATACCTTCTTTTGTGAGCGGACCGCAGTGGCGGACTTTGACAGTGAATCGTTCATAAATGTCCTAAATTTCGTCATAACTCTACCGGAACGAGGGTGGGAAAGGATACCGGAAGAGATAAGATTCTCCGGTCAATGGGATCCTGTTGGCGAGTTGTTTCAAGGTGAAAAGCTTCTACTTCCTTCTGAGTTTATAAGTGATACGGTGGCTTTTCGCGCTTTGCAGATGCGGCTCGGTGGCATTACCCCATTTGGTTTCCCTTCAAATGATGCCCCGACACATATTGTGCATGAATCACATGGAACAGCGGTAGGCATCCGATCAAACAGCCCCCACACAGAAGCTGCCTGGGAATTTGTGCGACTCAGTTTACTGCCGCGTAATTTGGGTCATGACGTATTTGCTTTTCCCTCGCGTATCGACCAGTTTGAGCAATTGATTTCCCGTGAGCTAGACCGTGTTGGACCTACTATAACAGCTCGTTATGGGTTCGGTACTTTAGAGGTGGTGCCAATGACAGAACCGGATGCAGAGCTTTTGCGTGACATTATCTCAAATATCGGACTCAGTTCCATAGCAGGGCATTCCGTTCAAAATATTGTTAATGAAGATGTCCAGGCATTTTTTGCCGGAACTCGCTCTGCGGAAGACACTGCACGTATTATCCAGTCCCGGGTGCAGAGATTTTTAGCGGAGAGAGAAAGGTAGGCGGTTTAGCTGTTATTACTTCAACTCAACAATGGTGACGCCGTCTTCTCCTTCGCCGTATACACCTAGTCTGAAGGACTTTATGCCGCGTTTTTCCCGGCGTAGGCTGTTGTGCACTGCTTTGCGAAGAACTCCTGTTCCTTTGCCATGAATGACCGTTACAGAGTTTAGCTTCGCCATTCGAGCATTATCAAGGAATCGTTCGAGAAGTGGTAATGCTTCATCTGTGTTCATGCCACGTAAGTCAATCTCCGGCTTTACGCTCATTTGTCGTAATGTAGCTTCGGATTTTCTTATGTGGTTTTTCACTTCATTTTGAATGCCACCTTCTACTAACTCAACCTCATTTAGCTTGGCTGTTATTTTCATAATTCCGGCTTGTAGAGAAAGAACATCATCCGGGCTTATGGATATGACATCTGCAAGCGTTCCTAGGCTGCGTAGTTTTACCCTATCACCGGGTACGATTTTCCTAGAGGGTGCAGAAGGCTCCAACGTAGTCTCGGTTTCACCAAGTTTACTATCAGCTTCGTTTAATCTACGGAATAAGTCTGCCTTTGCGTCATTTAGCTCTTGTTGATTTATATTATCTGCAGCTTTTTGCTGCATTTTTTGTACTTCGCTTAGAATATGTTCTGCTGTTCTTCGTGCATCTTCTAATATTTTTGCAGCTTCGCGTTTTGCAATGTTTGCAGCATCCTCTCGTTCTTTGTCAAGCTTTGCTTTTATTTCGTCTGATTTTTGCTTGTTAATATCAGCCTCGCGGAGCAGCCTCTTTGCTTCATCTCTTTCGTTTTCTAACTGCAAACGCGTTTCTTCTAAATCAGAAACAGCATCTTCAAATGAAACACTCTCAGTGCTAACCCTCTCACGTGCATCGTTTATCACATCATCAGAAAGCCCCAATCGCTTTGAAATAGCAAAGGCATTTGATTTTCCGGGTATGCCTATAATTAGCTTATATGTGGGTCTGAGTGTTTCTATATCAAATTCACAGGATGCATTGACAATCCCGTTGGTTGTTACAGCATAACTTTTAAGCTCTGCATAATGTGTTGTTGCAGCGATTAGTGAGCCTCGTCTTCTAGCATGCTCAATGATAGAGATAGCGAGAGCAGCACCCTCAACCGGGTCAGTACCTGCACCTAGTTCGTCAAACATCAATAATGAACCGGGTTCACTATGTTCAAGGATACTAACGATATTCGTCATGTGTGATGAAAATGTGGAAAGAGATTGCTCAATTGACTGTTCATCACCAATATCAGCGAGAATAGCGTTGAATATAGGGACAACGCTTCCGTCTTTGACAGGAATATGCAATCCACATTGAGTCATAGTACACATTAATCCGAGAGTTTTAAGTGCAACAGTTTTTCCGCCTGTATTTGGACCGGTGATGATTAATGTATCAAATTCACCGCCGAGCCTTATATTAATCGGAACAGTTTCTTTTTTTGGCAGTAGGGGGTGGCGTGCCTGATTTAATACCACACGCATTTCATCGGATATTTCCGGCTCAATTGCGTCAAGCTTATATGAAAGCTTGGCTTTCGCAAAAACTAAGTCTAATTGAGCTAATATTTCAAAGTCAGTAATAATATTCTCGCCGTGTTCTGCCACGTCGGCAGATAACTCCATAAGAATACGTTCAATTTCTTGTTTTTCTCGCGCTGCCAGTTCACGTAGTTCATTATTTATGTTTACAACTGTCATTGGTTCAATGAACTGTGTTGCACCCGAGGAGGAGACATCATGTACAAGACCGGGTAAGCTTGCTTTATGTTCTGCTTTGACCGGCACGACATACCTGTCATTACGCATTGTTATTATTGGTTCTTGTAGTGCCTTTGCATATGTTGGAGATGTTACGATTTTATTTAGCGTTTGTCGCACTTTTTCTGATGCGATACGCATATGACGACGAATATCCGCAAGTTCACGACTGGCATTATCGGAAATTTCATCTTCTGATACTATGGCTGTAGAAATTTTGTTTTCTAAGTGCTTGTTTGAATATAATGCGAGGAAAAGATAGTCGATTGCTGTTTTTTCACCATCTTTATTTCGGTTAAAATATGATGTGGACGAAGCAGATGCTCTTAGTAGTTCGGCAACATCGAGTAATTCTCTAATATTTAACATTCCGCCCATGTTTGCGCGCTGAATAGATCCTCTAACATCCTTTACACCGGAAAACGGCGGAGTTTGTCTGAGAACCATCATGTGTTTTGCAGCGGATGTTTCAGCAAGATTTGATTTTACAATTTCTGCATCGACATGTGGACGCAGCTGTGTAGCTGCGTCCTTTGCTGTCATACTTATTGCTTCTGCCGAAAGCATTTCCAAAATATTTGGAAGCTCAAGAATTTTTTGTGATTTTTCAAATAATGTCATGATAATATTTCTGTGTGCCTTTAGTTAATTAGGGTGCGACAATTTCAATAGTGTCGCGGGCAATAACGAGTTCTTCGTCAGTTGGGATTGTAAATACTTTAGCAATCGAGTCATCCCCTGTGATATCAAGGAATTCACTAACTCTAACTGCGTTTACGGTTTCATTTATTTTAATGCCAATACCATTTAATCTACTACATATTGCTCTGCGAATGTACGGAGAATTTTCGCCAATACCAGCAGTAAAGACAAGTGCATCAAGACCACCGAGGGATACAATGTATGAGCCGATAAACTTTGCTACTTGATAACTAAATACGTCAAGTGCAAGTGCTGCCTTCTTATCAACATCGGCATCGGGTTTGGGATTACCATTGCTAATATCAATACCTGCTGCAGTTTCTATATCACGGAAATCTGATGATTTCCCATAAATACCCAGTACACCGGATTTCTTATTAAGAACATCCATTGCGTCTTTAAGTGAGCAATTTTCAATTGCTGCAATAATATCAACAATCGATGGATCAACACTACCGGAACGGGTTCCCATTGGAACACCTTCAAGTGGTGTCACGCCCATTGTTGTATCGATTGACATTCCGTCCTTTATTGCTGCCAGGGATGCGCCGTTACCTAGATGACATGTGATGATTTTTGTTCCTTCTGCATTGCCACCGAGTTCGTTTATTGCAAGTGCTGATACATAACGGTGTGATGTGCCATGAAAACCATAACGACGTATATTGTTTTCTTCAAAATATTTATATGGGATTGGATAAACATATGCACTTTCTGGAATTGTGTGATGGAAAGCAGTATCAAAAACAGCGACCATGGGAACATTGGGCATTGATTCGCGACATGCATTTATACCCATTAGATTGGCCGGAATATGCAACGGTGCTAGTCTAATACAATCTTCAAGTGCTGCAATAACTTCTTGGTCTATTAGCACACTCGATGAAAATTTACGACCACCATGTACTACTCTGTGACCGACTGCGTTTATTTCTGACAGGCAATCAATAACGCCATATTCGTCAGATGTGAGTTTTGCGATGACTGCAGCTATTGCTTCTGCATGTGTGGGAAGAGGAATGGGACTGTCGAATACGGGTTTGTCGTTGGAAACCGGTTTGTGCTTCAAATGTCCATCCAGACCGATTCTGTCACAGTTGCCCTTTGCAAGTATTTTTTCCGTGTCCATGTTGAATAGCTGATACTTTAGTGAGGAGCTGCCGGCATTGATTACTAACACGTTCATTAAACATACCTCTTGATAAAATTATTTTATTGGAATACAATTAGGACATTGCTATTTTTGGATATTGCTATTTTAATATATAAATGCATTTTAATCAAGAGGGAATAGATAGTTGGGTTGCATTATATCTAAAAATTGTTACAAGTCATGCTAATGCATAATACCCGCCTCCATCAAGCAATATGTCCTGGATTTTTCGCTAGAACGGGTCTCATCGCCCTACATACGCGAAAAATCCATGACATACCGCTTGATTACGG